>JBKPTD010000126.1:0-9005 GCA_046735375.1 Actinomycetota bacterium
CACCACCGTGCGGAAGCCCGCGTCGGTGACCGTCAGACTCGTCGAACGCACGATCACGACATCGCTGACAGCCTGCCGCGGATCGGGCGGGAAAGCCGCGCTAAGCCGCTCATCCGCGCGGTCGGACTCAGGGTTGTTCGACGCCGTCGCCTCGGTCGTGAACCCGGTCAGCATGAACATGAGAGCCGCGATCGACGCGACCAGCACGACGCCCCAGACGGCGAGAGTACGGCCCGGATGGCGGCTGCACGCGCGGGCCAAAGAAGTAGTTGAGAACCTCATAGCGCGTCCCCCCGCAATGCCCACCCCACGACAGGCAACGACAAGGCAGTGCGCGGCCCGTCGATCATCCCCACTGCTCGGTCGTACCGCATTGCTCCAGTGCCTCCCTGAGTCTCGGGCAGCAGCGCGCGTCCGCAACTCGGCGTCCTAACGACTCGCCTGCTCGGGGTGAGGTTCGATCGCTCGACCCCTCCCTGTTTGGGTCGGGGTGGATGCCACCGTAGGCGTGGGCCTGGGCGGGGACATCCCGCGAAAGTGCAACACCGGGTAGGACCTTGAACATCGTCGCTGTGCTGGGGCAGTCGATTTAGGGGATGAAGTGGAGGTTGCGCGCTGTGGCTACGGCTTCCATTCGATTGGTCGCGCCGAGCTTGTTGAGGATGTGGCTTACGTGACGCTTGACGGTCTCGACGGTGATCACGAGCTCATCGGCGATCTGCTGGTTGCGCCTCCCCGTGGCCATGGATTCAAGAATTTCCAGCTCCCGCCGGGTGAGTGGCTCGATCGAACCGGTCGCGGCACGGGCGGCCTCAGGCATCTCAGGGCGCCCCAGCGGGGCCCCGAACGCGCGAACGACCCGGTTTAGGTGTTCCCGCTCCGCGCGGGAGATGGCCGTGCCCCGGCCTCGGCCGCGTGCTCTGATCAGGCTCTGGAGGAGCGAGGCCATGGGTGCTCCCGCATCGGCGAAGACCCGGATATAGCCCTCCGGCTGCGCCATCGAAAGGGCCTCGCTCAACGCGGTCAATGCGCCTGGACGATCTGCGACCGCCTGCAATGCAAGCGAGCGCAGTGCCCGAATTTCGATCAAGCTTGCAATCCGGCACTGGGACTCGGCCAGCGCGTCAAGGCGGTCCAAGAGTCCGAGCGCCCGTTCGGGCTCGGACTGAGCCAGGAGGATACGAGCCAACATGACATGGTCGCGCTCCCGTGGATACGAGAGTGCGTCATCCGCGGATAGACCGCGTTCAATCGCCCAACCCGTCGCCTGCTCGAGCCGCCCTTGGGCCAACCACAGACCGGCCCGTTCGGTATGGGCCGGACTGAACATGGTGACGACGTCGCTGGGCGGGAGGAGCCGGCATGCGTCGTTCATCGCCTCAAGGGCATCGTCCGATCGTCCCAAGGCCTGAAGAATCCACGCGAGCATCACCTGCCCGAAAGCTGGCAGCTGGAACTCGACAACCTGCTGGACCAGGTCGATGCCCGAGGTCACGTGGCGGAGCGCGTCGTCCAGTTCGTTCCGGGCATAGAGAACCTGCGCGATCCCGATGTGCGCCTCGCCGGCATGGAATGGCACGAAAGACCCGCCATCGCGGGCGTAGCGCAAACCTTCCCGATAGGTTCGCAGGCTCCTGCCGAGTTCGCCGCGGACCTGCTGAACCCAGCCCAGAGTGTGGCAGGAGGTCGTGAGAGGGTGCGGATCCGGGAGGGTTCTCGCCTCGGCCAGGATTTGGGCGAACCCGGATTCGGCCCTTTCCATGCGCCCGCCCATCCAGTCCGCGAGGAGCTGTAGCCACCGGCCCCACAGACGCGGCCCTCGTTCGTCTTCTGCCATCTGGGCGAGCGCAGACGTCGCGTACTCGTTCGTGGGCTCGGGCCGTCCCCGAGCCGAGGCAAGCTCCGCTCGAAGGATCGCCAGAGCCACGGGCACCTCGCCCACCATGCCTCCATCGGTCGGCACCTCGACGTCCAAGGGAGCCTGCCCCTGGTCGAAGCCACGCTCAGCGTGATCGATCAAACGATCGACCGCTTCGAGGTGCCCGAGATGAAGTTCCATCAACCCCAGCGCCACGCAAAGCGCGGGGGAGGATTTCACTGCTTCGTCCGGAAACGCGGAGAGCCATCGCTGGAGCGTCACGCTCTCCCCACGGCGGAGCGTATGTCCGAGATGTGCCTCGACAAGCCCTTTAGCCGCCGTCATGTCCCCAGCCTTCAGGGCATACCGGATCGCGTCGTCTGTCAGGTCATGACTCTCGCACCATGCTGACGCCTTCCGATACAGCTCGGGCGCCCGACCGGGTTGCGCCCGCTGGAACTGGGCTCGAAGGAGGTCGCCGAACAGGTGATGGAAGCGGTACCAGCGGCGCTCATCGTCCAGCGGTACCAAGAACAGGTTGGCCCGCTCCAATCTTTCCAGCATGCTCTGGCCGTCGGAGCCCCCCGTGACGGCGTTGCACAAAGAAGCACTCAGTCGTTCCAGGATCGAGCTCTCGAGGAGAAAGGTCCGCACTGGGTTGGGCTGGCGCTTGAGCACCTCGTCGCTCAAGTAGTCGATGACGTAGCGATTGGTCCCGGTGAACGCCTCCACGAAGTGCCCCGGATCGGGTCGGCGCTGTAGTGAGAGGGCGGCCAACTGGAGGCCCACCGCCCACCCTTCCGTCCTTCTGTCCAAGGCGGCGACGGCCTCTTGGGATAGGTCGAGCTCCCAGACCTCGCGAAGGAAGGCCGCCGATTCCTCTGGACTAAACCGGAGATCGGCGTCCCGCAGCTCCGCGAGCTTGCCTGCAGCACGAATGCTTGCCACCGGCAGAGGCGGGTCGCTTCGGCTGGCAACGACGACATGCAGCCAGGAGGGTAGGTGATCCAGGAGGAAGGTGATGCCGGCGTGGACGGAACGAGACCCAATCGTGTGGTAGTCATCGAGTACCACGGTGGTCTCTTCTGGGTGGGTTTCCAGGTCGTTGATCAGGACGGTCACGATGGTCTCGCTCGAGACCCCGCTCGGAGCCTGGAGGAGTGACTTGACGCGCTCCCCGGTGAGGAGCCCCGCCCGATCGAGGGCAGCCACCACATAGCGCCAGAAGCGAACCGGATCGCTGTCGTCAGGATCCAGCGAAAGCCACGCAACCCGCCCCCGGGCGATCTGCGCCCACTGGGCCAGCAGGGTTGTCTTGCCGAACCCGGGTGGGGTGCAGACAAGCGTCAGTTCTCGCACCGTTGCCTGATTGAGTGCCTCCAGGAGAGGTGATCGGGTCAGGAGTCCAGCCCGGATCCGCGGGATGGCGACCTTGGTCGAGAGGACTTCCTCGCGCTCCGGCGCCCCGCCCCAGCCACGGTCCCGCTCCCGTTCAGCCATCGCCAGTCCTCCATCCACGACCATGCTACGAACCGTCGCTTGCTATTGGTCGTCGGGACGCAGGCCGGCTCCCTTCCGCCGGCAGTATCGCCCGGTCCTGCGAAGTTCCCACCGGATGTCCCTCCTTCAGGTGATGTCCACCTCCGGTTTCCCCCCAAGCCTGGTGTGCAGCATCAGTCGACAAGAGGAGACAGGCTCGTGCCCGGTTATCGGGAGAGACATGACGTGAGCGATTCTTGGCCGGCAAGCTACGAAGTCCGGATCGAGGGCGTTCTGGACGCCAGGTGGTCGGACTGGTTCGAGGGGCTGGAGCTCGGAAGAGTGGGTCAGGAGACCATCCTGTCCGGCACACTGCGGGATCGGTCGGCCCTGTACGGCGTTCTAGACAAGGTGCGCGACCTTGGACTCTCCGTGATCACCTTGCGCCGCCTCCCGCCACAGAAGGACAGGGAGGGTGATTGAAGCGCACCGCATCAGGGTGCTCGCGGGCCGCGGTGTGCGCCGTGTGCCGTGACCGAACCGGCGCGGATTGGTGATTGAGCGGCTGGCCCGTGTTCACCTATGCACGTTTAACGACGATTCCGGATTTAGAGCCATAAATATGGGATGTGAGAGAAAAGGTATGAGTAGACGCACTTACCTGTTTGTGCGGATCTGTTGCGTTGAGCGATTGCGGGACGTGCTCGAGCGGGCTCGCTGCTCGCGGTGGGTTAGATGGCCTGGGCTAGGTCGGTGAAAGCCGGCCACATCTCATCGACGACTCGGGGATAGGGTGACCTGCCCGAACTGGTCCACGGCTCGATACAGGTAAACCCAGCGTCCAGCCACCTTCACATACGTCTCGTCCACGTGCCAGCGATCTCCGACCCGATGCCGGCCGAGCCGGGCCGCGTCGACCAACAGTGGGCTGAAACGTTGCACCCACCGGTGACGTGATCGACGTCGATCCCGCGCTCGGCCAGCAGTTCCTCCACATCCCGGTAGGACAGGCCGAAACGCAGATACCAGCGCACCGCCAACACGATCACATCCGGCGGGAACCGAAACCCGGCGAAGGCCGAACCACGCAGAAGCTGAAGGTCAGTTGGCCGAGTCAGCCGCATGCCGTGCAAGCATGACCATGCACCCAGCCTCGGTCAACGCAACAGCCCAACGCGCGTCTTGTGCTCGCTCACGTCCGACCTCGACGGGCACCGGTTTTCGCTAGGAGCGATGAGATCTGGCCTGATACCTCCACTAGCGCCAGGGTGACCGCCATGCGAGATTTTCGTTTCTCCTCGAACATTTTCGGCGTTGCGTCTGCCAACGCCTTCGCGGAGAGGTGTCGGCAGATCGAGCATCTTGGCTACGACACCGTTTTCGCGCCCGACCATTTGGGTGCCCCTGCCCCGTTCCCCCTGCTCATAGCGGCGGCCGATGCGACTGAGCGGCTGCGAGTGGGAACGCTGGTACTGAACGTCTGCTTCTGGAATCCAGCCTTGCTCGCTCGAGAGGCTGCCACGACCGACATCCTCACCGACGGACGGTTCGAGCTCGGGCTGGGTGCCGGCCACATGAAGTGGGAATTCGACCGAGCGGGGATCGCCTGGGAGCCGTTCGGCGCACGGGCCAATCGCCTCGCCGCGACCATCCAGGAACTTGGGCGCTCCTTCGCGGCGGAGCTGCAGGAGCTCCCGGGCGGTCGATCACCCCGGCCGGTCCAGCGTCGCGGATTCAACCGATCAGGGCCGCCCCTGATTGTGGGCGGCACGGGCAACCGAGTCTTGGAGATCGCCGCCGAGCACGCCGATGTCGTGGCGATTGCGGGCGTGTACCAGGTGGAAGGAAGGCCGCCCGGCACGTTTCGGCTGGCGACGGCGGCCGAGACTGACGAGCGAGTCCGCTTCGTCCGTGCACGCGCCGGCGAGCGTTCCCGCGAGATTGAGTGGCACGTTCTCATCCAGATGGTGGTGCCGACCGACAACCGTCTCGCCACCGCGAAGGACCTGTCAGCGGAACTTGGGACCGACTTTGCGCTTGACGCTGTCCTCGGAACCCCGTTCCTGCTCTTCGGCACGGTGGAGGAGATGGCAGAGCAGCTCGTACGAAATCGTGACCGCTACGGGTTCTCCTATATCACCGTTCACGAGCCATACCTAGAGGCGTTCGCACCGGTTATCGAATACCTCCGTTCCGGATCCGCTTGACAACGTCCTGCAGCTGCCGATGCCGACGTCGCCAACGCCGACAGGGGTTGAGTTTCGGCCGCCTTCGGCCGGTCGCCGAACGATCTCAGTGGCCCGGACGCCGCACGTACGATCATTTCCATGACGGCGCCGACCCTCGACCGGCGGGCCTTTCTCGCCGGCAGTGCACTCGCCGGAGCTCTGGCATTGACCGGGTGTCCTCGGTCGGCTCGGACAAGAGGTCCGATGCAGTACCAGTGGAGCCCCGTGCAGACTTGACCGACTGGAACAACGTCCGGGCTCAGTTCGCGCTGGACCCCAAGCTCGCACACTTCGCAGCCTTCGTGCTGGCCGCTCACCCGGCGCCGGTTCGGGCCGCGATAGCGCGCTGGCGCGACAAGCTCGACGCCGACGCGGCAACGGTGGTACGTGAAGAAAGCACCCACGACGATGCCGTGCGCGCCGGGGTCGCCCGCATCAGGTGGCCCAGGCGGAGCTCAACCTGCTGGCCCGGTCCATGGCGGATCCCTGGTGGGCGATCGAGCACACGGTCGAGGCCGCCCGCGTACGACAGGCCGTGGCGGCTGAGAACACCGACCTCGACGACGACGAAGACCCGGTGTCCCAGTTCGTGGAGCGTCTCGACGATGGCCCGCGCTGGTTGGGCAGGCGGTCCGCCCGCGTGGTCGGGATGGCACGGCGACGAACCTGTCACGATGGCGGGCCCGGAGGGTCCACCCCGGTCATGCCATGGCACCAGGAGAGGATTGACGCGGCCGGCCGCCGGGCACGCGTTCGTTCAGAACCTACGCCGCGGCCACTACGAGATCGCCACCGACGAGCCAGCCCGGACGCCGACTCGTTGTTGCTTTCACCGACCTAGCCCAGGCCATCTAACCCACCGCGAGCAGCGAGCCCGCTCGAGCACGTCCCGCAATCGCTCAACGCAACAGATCCCCTTCACCAATGAACAGCCGGACCCGGGCTGCGGGATGGGCAGCTTACCCACCTGCAGCACCTCGCGAACGGGTCCCTGCCGGTGCAGAAGGCGGCGCGCCTCACCGATCGTCCTCATCGGCGCGGACGCCCTCCTCGCTGCTAACGACCTCGTCGATTGCGGCGAAGAAGGCGGCGATGCCCGACAGGTTGGCTCCCTTCGCCCGCGAGACCGCGTAATCCTCTGGCGACCGCCACTCCACGATGTCCAGCCACTCGCCACCCGGGAGCCGGACCAGCCGAGCGTCCAGAAATCCCGTGCGGTCGGCGTGGAAGTCCGCCACCATCGCCGGACGGGCGGTCAGCAGCGCAAGCGTCTTGTCGGGGGCCACCTTGAAACGGGTCAACTCCACCGTGGCCGCCATCACTGCCTCCCGCTTAATCGTCGAGTCCTAGCCAATTTTCTCGCTCCGGCTCAGCTATCTTCGAAGCCGCAGGGCCACATCGGACTCGATGTCCTGACCAAAGCCCGCCACGGCACAATCCACGGCGACCAAACCGCCGACCCGCTGCAGGAGGTGACCGCGACCGCACTCAGCGCATAAGGTCCAACAGACGATCACGAGGTGCCGCCTTCATCCACCATAGGCGCCTTCCCTGCGCGGGGCTCCCTGGAGGAGCCAGGCGATCTAGGTCATGAGCACTGCCACGCGGTCATGCCTCCGACACGAACAACCCCTCAATGGCGGATCACCTACGGCAACCGTGCTGTGACCTCTTCCCGTCGTGTCGGTGACCAACAGCAGGTCACCAGATTTCGAAGTGTCGACATGTGCCATCGCTGACCTCGACCTCGATCGCTCCGCGCAACATCACGACCCACTGCTTCCTCGGTGCAGGATGCAGATCACTGTCGAACACAGCGCTGCGAAGGGACACCACAGCAGCAGACGAAGACGGCAAGGCTCCGGATGCTCCGACGCACACGGGCGGCACACCGTCAGCGACCTGCTGCTCGGGGGTCTGTTGCATTAATCGATCGCGAGTGATCTTGGCAGGAGGATTTGCGGTCAGCGGCCAATCCGGCGCACTGTGACCTTGGGCAGAAGCCTCGCCAGCCCGCCCGGAAGCACCCGGAGACGCTTCCGGCCGTAAGATTTCCAGTCAAGATCGTCTCCGATCGCTTAACGCAACAGACCCTGATGGCGACTATCCTGCCGTTTTACTTCACCGAGCCGGACAACCCGAGGTAGCGGCCAGGCTCGCCGAGATGACTCGGGCCATGAAAGCGAATCTGGCGGCAGGTCAAGCCTTGGAAGGCGGCCTTTACCAGTCCGTCGACCTATGACCCCTGCTCGGCCGCATCACCTGTCCCACGCTGATCGTGGCCGGTGAGCTCGACTTCATCTGTGGCCCCGCCCAGGCCAGACCGATCGCCAGTGCGATCCCCGGATCCCAGCTCGTCATGCCGCCGGGCTGCGGGCACATACCCAGCATCGAAGCACCCGCGCAATATCGTCACGCCGTCGTGGAATTCCTCAGCCACTGACCCGACCGGGTGGGGCTGGTGTGGCAGGTCGAACCCCTTCGTCCCACGCCGCCATCATGTCTCCCGGACAGACGTGAAGCGGTCGATGCGGGGTACGACCGCAGAGAAACGAGTCGGAGGCGGGCACATGAGATCTGACGGGGAAGCCGCGGACCGGCCAGGGTCGCGCGACAACCAACCGGCCGGGACGGGTCCGCCCGCCGGTCAGCCCTCCTCGGGAGACTTAACCGCCGAACCCGCACCAGTACCTGCTGACCCTGCAACCACCCGGCCAACGGCACCGTCGGCCACCGCGGCAGGATCCGACGCCGGCGGGCCAGCTGGGCCCGTTCCGCGGACCCGGATCGGCGGCCTGTGGGTCGCGGCGATCGTTGCGACGCTGGTCGGGCTGTTCCTGCTGATCTTCATCCTGCAAAACGGCCAGAGCGTAAAAGTCTCATTCCTAGGCCTCGATGGACATCTCCCTCTCGGGGTCGCCTTGCTCCTGGCCGCGGCCTGCGGCGTGCTGCTCGTCGCGATCCCTGGTAGCGGCCGGATCCTGCAGCTGAGGCGACGTGCCCACCGTAGGAGCAAGGACGACACCGAGACGATGGCGCCGCGCCCGAATGACCGGTAGGGCGGTAGCGCCTGCCGCTTGGGGTCTGACTCGTCGGCGGTGTGCGTCTGTTCCGCCGGCGGGCAAGAAACACCGTGTCGATCACGTACAGCGCAACGTTTGCGGATCGGCTGCCCGTCGCAGTCATCACCGGTCTCGTCCTCCTCGAGGTCGGCGCCACGAGCACGTACATACGCGTCGGACACTCCCTCTCCCTCAGGGGCTGCTCTGTTCGGTCTGCAGCTGCTTCACCACCGCCAGGGCATCGCCGACGTGCTGGTCGATGTTGGTCATCGACGAGAAGATGTGCCGGACCGTGCCGTTGCGGTCGATCACATACGTCACCCGGCCGGGCAGGATACCGAGGGTCGTGGGTACCCCGTAGCGCTTGCGAACCGCAGC
>JBKPTD010000127.1:0-20173 GCA_046735375.1 Actinomycetota bacterium
GTGGTGGTGAAGTCAGGCCTCGCGGCATCCACGAAGGCGGTCGCATCGCCGAGGTCAAGGTGATCCACGAGGTAGGTGTCGCCCTGATGCAGATAGACGGCCCCATCGTGGACGGTCGCGTGCGCTGCTCCTGCGTCCACCGTGCCGAGGAGGCGCCCAGTGGCGTTTTCTACGACCTCGACCGGGCGGGCGCCGGCGCCGCGAATGTCGGCCAGATCGCTCGCCCGCTCCGGCTTCGTCCAGAACCAGCCGGCGGCCCGGCGCCGCAGCAGGCGGCGGGCCTCCAAGTCGGGCAGCAGCACACCAGCAACCGGTCCGAACAGTGAGAGGTCAGCCTCGGTCAGCGGCAGCTCGCAGGCAGCAGCGCAGAGGTGCGGGGCGAGGACATAGGGGTTGTCCGGATCGAGCACGGTGGCCTCAACGGGCGCACCGAACAAAGCTTCCGGATGATGGACAAGGAAGGTGTCCAGCGGATCGTCCCTCGCCACGAGGACCGCCAGCGCGTCGCGGCCGCCGCGGCCCGCCCTCCCGGCCTGCTGCCACATCGACGATCGCGTGCCGGGGTAGCCGGCCAGGAGGACAGCGTCGAGGCCGGACACGTCGACACCGAGCTCGAGTGCGCTCGTGGCGGCGACTCCGACCAGCTCTCCGCGATGCAGCGCACGCTCGAGTGCCCGCCGTTCCTCCGCGAGGTAACCAGCGCGATAGGCCGCGACACGATCGGCAAGGCGCGGATGGACGGGAGTCAGTGCCTGTTTGCTGAGAATCGCGGCAATCTCGGCGCCACGACGCGACCGATGAAATGCGACGGTACGGACGCCATCCGTGACCAGGTCGGCGAGCAGGTCGGCGGTCTCCGCGACCACTGATCTGCGGATTGGTGCACCGTGCTCGCCGGTGAACCTGGTCAGCGGTGGCTCCCAGAGGGCGAACGCGGTCTCGCCATGCGGTGACCCGTCATCAGTCACTGCTGCGACCGGTACGCCGGTGAGCTTGCTGGCCGAGACCGCGGGCTCCGAGACGGTCGCGGACGCGAGCACGAAGACCGGGGACGCGCCGTGGCGTGCGGCGATGCGGCGCAGCCGGCGTACCACCTGAGCAACATGTGAGCCGAAGACACCCCGGTAGGTGTGGCACTCGTCGATCACCACATAGGCAAGCGAGCGGAACAGCCGTGACCAGCGCGGATGGCCCGGAAGCACGGTCCTGTGCAGCATGTCCGGGTTGGTCAGGACGTATGTCGCGTGGCTCTTGATCCAGTCTCGACCTTCGATCGTGGTGTCGCCGTCGAGAGTTGCCGCCCGGACCCCCTCCTGCTCGAGGTCGAGGGCGCGGACTGCCCGCCATTGATCGGCCGCCAGCGCCTTGGTGGGCGCGATGTACAGGACCGTCGGCGCTGGCGCGGTCCTCGGCGCGCCAAGGATTTTGGTCAGGGCAGGCAGCAGGTAAGCGAGCGACTTCCCCGCCGACGTGCTGGCCGAGAGCACCACCGATTGCCCGGCCCACGCGTGCTCGGCTGCCGCGACCTGATGGCTCCACGGCTGCCGGATGCCGACAGCGGCCAACTGCTCGATCAGCCTCGGATGCGCCCACGCTGGCCAGTCAGTCGTCGTGCCAGGGCGGGCGGGAACGATCTCGACATGCGTGACTCGCTCGCGGCGACCGGGTGCGGCGAGCAGGCGGTCGAGGATAGCGACGGCCGTGCGGGGCTCCGTCGCCGATGCGTACGTCACGGAGCACTAGTCTCGCATCCACCGCCGACGAACGGCCGACTTGACCACATCTGCGTGGGACGGCGCATATTGCGCCGTGAACCCCGGTCCCGGCGGTTGGGTTTCCGGTCGTCAAGGCTGGAAGGTGTACGGCATGCTGTGTTCCTGCGTGGCTGTATGAAGGCGTCGTCGTTCCTGCGCAGCTGAGGGGAAGACGTCGTCGCTGACGCGATTCAGTGGTTGAATCGAGCGGGCGGTTGCTCGAGAGCCACCGCCAGGATGCGTCGGTCCGGCCGGTGAGTTCGCTGCCAGGTGCTCGACTCCCCCTGAGGACACGGCGGACGCGCGAGTATGGAGGATTCGTGGATCTGACACTGTCCACTCGGACTCAGGGTGATCGCACCATCGTCGAGGTCGCCGGCGAAATTGACGTCTATACGGCTCCCAAGCTGAGAGAGCGGCTTGTCGACCTCGTCACCGCCGGGAACTACCACCTCATCGTCGATATGGAGGGTGTCGAGTTCCTCGACTCGACGGGACTCGGGGTGCTCGTGGGCGGCCTCAAGCGGGTACGGGCTCATGACGGCTCGCTCCGCCTGGTCTGCACGCAGGAGCGTATTCTCAAGATCTTTAGGATTACGGGATTGACGAAGGTTTTCCCTATCCACAGCACCGTTGAGGAGGCTGTCGAGGCCGTCGACTGAGCGTCCGTGATGGAGTCTGTAGAGATCGAATTCACCGCACTGCCGGCTCACGTCCGTACGGCACGGTTAGTGGCGTCCGCCGTCGCCCGGCAGTGTGGTGTCGACGAGGCGGTGCTCGACGAGGTCCGGCTCGCGGTCGGGGAAGCGTGTTCACGAGCGGTCGAGCTGCATGCCCGCGAGGCGCCGGATCGGCCGGTCATGGTGACCTTTGCTGATGCGCCGGGCCGGTTCACGGTGGCGATCAGAGACCGGCTGCCGGTGGCAAACACGCAAGCCGCAGCGGCGTCCGCTGCGGCCACGACCATAGACGGCGAGGGTCGACTGTCAGACAAACCGGCGGAGCCGGCCTTAGCGAGATCGTCCGCTGACGAACCGGATGAGACGGAGATCAGGCTGGCTGTGCTCACCGGCTTGGTTGATGACCTCGAGATCGAGCCACTCGAGACCGGGACCGAGATCAGGATGAGCTGGCCGGCGTCCGGTCGGCTGCGGACAGGCGCGCGGCCTCTCATCCGGGGATAGCGCCCGCGACGCAACCTGCCTCGGAGTCGCATCGGCCACGCCAACCACAGCGCTGTCTCCAGCGGATCATGCATGCGTACGTGTGCCAGGCGGTGTCGCAATTTCTCCGGGGCGAGCGCACGAATGTCTGATCATCGACGGCTGGCTGCAGCGGATCATGCATGCGTACGTGTGTCAGGCGGTGTCGCCATTTCTCGGGGGCGAGCGCACGAATGTCTGATCATCGACGGCTGGCTGCTCGGTGGCCCCCGACCAGGTGCGACCTTGGGCAACTGGCGGGGTCGGTTTGGCTGCGGATGGTCACCTGCGTAAACTCCGAGCCTGACCGGGTTGCGACCTCCTGCGTCCCATCTGCGAGGTAGGCGGTGCTCGTCTTCCCGGTAGGGATCCGCCAGTAGGACCTGTCGCGTCGCCGTTGGCCGATCCCTGACCTGAGACGACAGCTCCCGTTCTCCGGTGGTCGCCGACGTGTTCGACGGCCTCCCTTGGGGGCGGATCGTGCCCATCGTCAAGGAGGACGAATGGCCGGGGCCCACCTCGCCGCCCAGGTTGGCGAGTCGGTATCACTGACTGGCAGCAACCTGACCTACATCTTCGTGGTTGCCGCGATCGGGTTGGTCGCCCTAGCAGTCGCGGGCTTCTTCGCCCGCGAGGTGCTCGCCGCTGGCGAGGGTACCGACAACATGCAGCGCATCTCCGCTGCCGTACAGGAGGGCGCCGCCGCCTATCTCGCCCGCCAGTTCAGGACGCTCAGCGTCTTCGCGGCGGGCGTTTTCTTCCTCCTCTTCCTGCTGCCGGCCGACAGTACCGGGGAGCGCATCGGCCGATCGATCTTCTTCCTGGTCGGTGCGCTCTTCTCGGCTACCACCGGTTATGTCGGCATGTCGCTCGCCGTGCGCGCCAACGTGCGGGTGGCGGCTGCCGCCACGGACGAAGGAGCCCGGCCGGCGACGCGGCTCGCGTTCCGTACCGGCGGCGTCGCCGGCATGTTCACAGTCGGCTTGGGGCTCTTCGGCGCCGCCTTGGTGGTGCTGATTTATAAGGAGAACGCGCCGAAGGTCCTCGAGGGCTTCGGATTCGGCGCCGCGATGCTCGCGATGTTCATGCGTGTCGGCGGCGGGATCTTCACCAAGGCGGCGGACGTGGGCGCCGACCTGGTGGGAAAGGTGGAGAAGGGCATCCCCGAGGACGATCCGAGGAACGCCGCGTCGATCGCGGACAATGTCGGTGACAACGTCGGCGACTGCGCGGGGATGGCCGCCGACCTCTTCGAGTCGTACGCCGTGACGCTCGTCGCGGCCCTGATCCTCGGCAAGGTCGCCTTCGGCGATCAGGGCCTGGTCTTCCCGCTGCTTGTGCCGGCCGTCGGTGCCATCACGGCCGTGATCGGGATTTACGCCGTATCACCACGGTCGAGCGATCGGTCGGGCATGACTGCCATCAACCGCGGCTTTTTCATCTCAGCCGTGATCTCGGCAGTGCTGGTCGCGATCGTCGCCTACGCCTATCTGCCGGACTCCTTCGATCAACTCGACGGGGTGACCAGCCAGCAGATCTTGACGCTCGGCGGAGACCCTCGGCTCATTGCGCTGCTCTCGGTCGTGATCGGCATCGTGCTGGCCGCCGCCATCCAGCAGCTCACCGGCTACTTCACCGAAACGAACAGGCGACCGGTCAGGGACATCGCCAGGACATCCCTCACCGGGGCGGCGACAGTGATCCTCTCCGGGGTGGCCGTTGGGCTGGAGTCGGCGGTCTATGCGGCTCTGCTGATCGGCGCTGGTGTCTTCGGGGCGTACCTCTTGGGCGGGGGCGTGACGATCATGGCGCTGTTCTGCGTGGCGCTGGCCGGCACCGGCCTGCTCACCACCGTCGGTGTGATCGTGTCGATGGACACCTTCGGGCCAGTCACCGACAACGCGCAGGGCATCGCTGAAATGTCAGGCGACGTGCACGGTGAGGGCGCGACCGTTCTGACCCAGCTCGATGCGGTTGGCAACACCACGAAGGCGATCACCAAAGGGATCGCCATCGCGACCGCGGTCCTGGCCGCGACGGCACTGTTCGGATCCTTCACGGGGTCGATCGCAGATGCCGTCGCCAAGGTCGGCAACACTGTCAGTCCCGAGGATCGGACCGACTTTCGGAACGTCCTGCAGTACAACGGCATCCTCAACGTCGCGGATCCAAAGAACCTCGTTTCGGTACTCATCGGGGCCGCGGTTGTCTTCCTCTTCTCCGCGCTCGCGATCAACGCGGTCTCTCGCGCTGCCGGCGCCGTGGTATTCGAAGTACGACGGCAGTTCAGGGAGATCCCGGGGATCATGGAGGGGACCGGCAAGCCGGAGTACGGCCGGGTCGTCGACATCTGCACGAGAGATTCGCTTCGCGAGCTGATCACTCCTGGGCTGTTGGCCGTGATGGCCCCGATCGCAGTCGGCTTCGGTCTGGGGGTCGGCGCGCTCGGCTCGTACCTCGTTGGTGTGATCGCCTCAGGCACCCTGATGGCTGTCTTCCTGGCCAACTCCGGCGGTGCCTGGGACAACTCCAAGAAGCTGGTCGAGGACGGCAACTACGGCGGCAAGGGCTCCGAGGCACACGCGGCCACGGTCATCGGTGACACGGTAGGTGATCCTTTCAAGGACACCGCAGGTCCGGCGATCAACCCACTGATCAAGGTGATGAACCTGGTCTCGCTGCTGATCGCCGCCGCAGTGGTGAAGTACAGCATCGGGGCCGACAAGAGCACGGCCGTGCGTGCCGTCGTCACGACGATCGCGGTCGTCATCATCGTCGCCGCGGTGTGGTTCTCGAAGCGGAAGAGCGTCGCGATCGAATCAGACAGTGAGGGGCCTGGCGACGAAGGTCCGACCGTTCCTCGGCCCACTGCTGCGGCCGAGAACGAGCCCGCCGAGGCCGAGACCATCGGCAGCGATTCGCCGGCTGCAGTGGATACAACCGCCGACAACCGGTCGCCTGCCGAGACGAAGGCCCACGGTGACCCCGGACGCTAGCGGCCCGTTAACGAAGTCTCCTTGCGTCTGCCCGGTCCCGCTGGCGTTTGGCGGCGTTCTCGCTCGCCCACGTAGCGCCGCTACGAGGGCTCACTTCGGCCTTGCCATCCATCCAGCGGTCCTCGCGCATCCGTCAAAGGACCTCGTTAACGGGCCGCTGGCGCTGCTTAACGCCTACAGGAGGAGTACGCGCGCGAGGCGATGATGTTCGGGGCCGGGCGCGCGCTGTGAGGCCGGTCATGCCGTGGTCTCCTGGATCTACAGGTACCGGAGAACACAACCGTGACCGTGGCGTTTAGGGGATCGGGTCGGCGTTACGCGGGCAGCGGGACGATAAGGACGGGGTCGGACGTCGGAGCGGCTGAACCACCCGCCGGTTCTGCGGTCACCCCGAGGGACTCCGCACCCGCGAGCGACTGGGCCACCGCCGGCTCGGTCCTGCCATTGGAGAATTCGAGCAAGCCCTCTGACGTCGCCCCGGAAGGCCCGATCGCCCACAGCTGGTACACCTTGTCCGAAGGCAGATCGGTGAGGCCGGACGATGAGAAGACGGCGGCGTTACGCGCCCGGGAGTAGACGACCAACCCCGATGCACCACCCGTTCTTGCCACTGCCATCTGCGCATCCGGGGCAGTGATGACCTCGGTGACCTGGGTGTTGGATGCCTGGAGTCGATCGATGCGGTCCTGCTGCCTGATGATCACCGTCCCGAGCGCAGCGATGATCGCGAGGGCGACCACGACTGCGGCGACCCTGAGCAGCCTGGTGCCTCGGGCCCTTCGCTGCGCGGGCAGCGACACCACCGGAGGTGCCTGCTGTCGAACCGAACCGATCTCCGCCAAGACTTGCTGGCGGAGTCCGGGCGGCGGCTGCTGGGCGGCGGCCAGGGCCAGCCGAGCCGTCGTCTCCCGCAGCTCCCGAACCTCCGCGGCACACAAGCTGCATTCCTCGAGGTGGCGTTCGAAGAGCAACTCCTCTTGCGGCGGGAGCGCGTCGGCAACATAGGCGCCGGTCAGATGGTGGATGTCTGGTGTCACCGGGCCACCCCCAAGCAGTCGCGCAGCCGGATCAAGCCGTCACGTAGCCGGGTCTTGACGGTGCCGAGTGGGATCGACAGCAGCTCCGCGACCTGCGGATAGGTATAGCCGCCGTAGTAGGCGAGCCGGACCGACTCCCGCTGCAGGTCGGTGAGCGAACCGAGGCAGCGACGCACCTGCTCGTGCTCGAGCCGGGTCTCCACCTCCTCGGCCACCGGATCCGCTGCGGAGGCGAAGGTCTGGCGGGCATTGCGTTCCTCGCGGGCAGCCGAGGACTCCTCCCACCGCACCCGGTCGACGGCTCGACGGTGGGCGATCGTCATGATCCAAGCGGTGGCGCTGCCGCGGTCCGCGTCGTACTTCGCAGCGCGGCGCCACACGTCCACCAGCACCTCCTGTGTTACCTCCTCGGATTGAGCCGGATCGCGAAGGATACGACGGACCAATCCATAGATTGCGCCGCTCAACTGGTCGTAGAGCTGCCCGAATGCCTCGCTGTCACCGCGTGCGACACGACCGAGCAGCTCGTCGGCGGTGATCTTCCCCCCGGAGTCCGCCGACGTCACTGCCCGCAGCCTGGCAGTCCGGCCCATCGGCACCTCACGATTAGCGCCCAACTCGCACCCGGCCCCCGCCAGCGGAGGCTCGTGGGAGCTGCGGCGTTTCTCGTCCTCCATCTCACCAGTCCTGCGCCCGGTTGTCCCGTCGCTTGTACGGAGGAATTCGAAGCAGCGGCATCGCCGGATTGGTCGTCCCGCAGGGGATGTCCTCGCGGGAGGTGAGCGCGCTCAGCCTTGAGCGACCAGCCCGGCCGCCATCCGGGCGGTTCTTGCCTGCTGGTAAGGGCAGCCGAGGCGGGCGAAGGTGGTCGCGAGGCGGACGAGCGTCTCGTGGTCGCCGGTGGTGAGCGCGGCGGCGCGTTCGACCATGGCGGTTGCGATCGGGTTGTCGCGCGCAGCTTGACGGCTTCGCTCGATGCGGACTGCCGCGTCGCTGCGGTGGTCGAGGACGGCGGCCTCCGCCCATAGCGCGGCGTACCATGGCCGCCACCCGCCGGCGGCTACGTAAAGGAACAGTTCGGGGGCGTCGACGTCGGCCGCGAGTCGCCGCATGGCTGCGGCCACATCGTTGCGATGGAGCGCGAGCAGGCCGTCGTAGACAGCCGGCCAGCCCAGCCGGAATCCGGTGAGCTGCTCATGGTCGGCGCCTATGTCGATTGTCAGGCGGACCCAGGCCTCCCGACGGTCGTCGTCGCCGCGGATGCCATGCACCATCGCCACGGCGTAGGTCCCCCGGGCCAGGTTCGGGCTGACCGGTCGTCCCGCCCGCTCCCAGCCGGCGCGGAAGCGCTCTCCCATCCGGACGACGTCGTCGAAATGGCCGGCCAGCGCGTCGACGAACAGGCGCCGACACGTCGCCAGGTGATCCTCGTCGCGGTAGAACGGGAGCTCGGCGAGTGCATCCGCGTGTGCCGCGGCACCGGCCAGGTTGCCGGCGGCCAGATCGGTCTCGGCAGCCATGAGATGGCCGTCGCCGTGCTCAAATCCGCTGAGGGGGTCGATCGCAAGCGTGTCGAGCACCTCAAGACGCGTGCGAGTGGTACGCACCGCGTCGGCGATCTCGGCGTTGTTGAGGCTGACGAAGGTCAACAGGTCCAGCGCGGAGCTGTGTACGATTCCGTCGCCTGCCCGTTTCGCGAGGTCGACGACTCGTCGCGCGCCTTCGACGGTGGGCGGGTCGCCACCGGGTGGCCGCCGTGGTGCGGCGCCAGCCCACTCCGTCGCCACCGCGATTGCTGCTTCGGCAATCGGCGAGCCGTCCGACAGGTGCCGGGCTTCGGCGGTCAATGCGTTGGCTTCCGCTAGTGAGTGCAGCGTGGCAAGGATCCCCGGTGCACGATTGATGTACATCGCCATCGTCGCCAGATCCCGCGCTGCGCCGGCCCGGTCGCCCACCGGCACGGCGGCATCGGCGGCCATCCGGAACAGCCGCAACGCGTCCTCGCCGACGAAGCGGCTGGCGGCCGCGCCGGCGGCAAGTCTCAAAAGGGCTACCCGCTCGATCACCGTCGCGGCGAGCGCGGCGGCCTGCTCGTAATGTCGCTGTGCCTGCGCCTGCCGGCCCCGGACGAACAGCAGACCGGCAAGGTCGGCCGCCAACTCCGCCGCCTGCGCCCGTCGGTTCTCCTCACCCGCGGACCAGGCGAGCGCGGCGCCGGCATCGTCGGCGATCCGGTCGAACCGGGCGCACCAAGCATCGTCGATGTCCGCGGGTGCGGTCCGGCGGAGCGCGGCGAGAGCGCGCCGGCACCACCGCTCGTGGTCGGCTCGGATCTGATCCAGCTCACCGGCCTCGTCCAAGCGCTCGATGCCGTACTGGCGGATTGTCTCCAACGCCCTATACCTGGTTGGCTCGCCGCGTTCGACGACGAGCAGGCTGTGCTCGGCCAGGCGAGCCAACCCGTCGGCGATCTCGGCACGCGCGCGGCCGGCTCCCGCGACGGCGCAGGCCGCGTCGAGGTCGAACGCCGAGGCGAACACCGCGACGCTACGCAACAACGCGCGATCGGCGGACGTGAGTAGCTCGTAGCTCCAGCCGATCGCCGCGCGCAGCGAGCCATGGCGATCGGGTACCCGCGGGCCGGCGGTGAGCAGCCGTAGCCGCTGGTCGAGGCCGGCTTCCAACCCGTCGAGGCCGAGCGCCGCGAACCGGGCAGCGGCCAGCTCGATGGCCAACGCCATGCCGTCCAGCGCCCGGCACAGAGCGGCCACGCGCACGGGATCCGGCGGCCGAGGATCGCCCGTCGCCGCGGACACCCGAGCGGCGAACAGGTCGACCGCATCGCCGCCGCCGTCGACGACGGACAGCCCCGGTACGACATACACGCGCTCGTACGGCAGAAGGAGCCTGGCCCGGCTCGTCGCCAGCACGGTGACCTCCGGGCATCCAGCGGTGACCAGTTCGATGCAGCCACGGACGCCGTCGAGGACGTGCTCGCAATTGTCGATGACGAGTAGCGCGTCGCTAGCGGCGAGCGAGGCGACGAGCGCGCGCTCGACCGATGCGGTGCGATGCTCAGCAACGCCGACCGTCTCGGCGACAGCAGCAGTGACCATCGCTGGGTCCGTCACGTGAACCAGGTCCACGAACCACACGCCTTCGCGGCGGGCCAGGGCGACCTCGGCCGCGACGCTCAGGGCGAGCCGTGTTTTGCCGATGCCACCCGGACCGGTCGCGGTCACCAAGCGATGCTCGGCGAGCGCCGCCGTCACCGCTGCCCGCTCGCTGACACGGCCGATGAACGGGGTGACGGATATGGGAAGGTCGCGACTGCCGGATTTGACCAGGAGGCCCGGCGTGGTCTCTGCGTGACGGGCCAAGCTACGGCGATCGGGGAGCTGCAGCTTCCGCAGCATCGCGGACACGTGGCTCTCGACGGTGCGTGTCGAGATGAACAGCGCATCGGCGATCTGCGCGTTCGTCAGATGCCGCGCAACCAGGGCGAGGATTTCGGCCTCCCGCTCCGTGACCTCCGCGCCCTTCGCCGCCCCCACCGTCCTCACGTCCTTCAGTGTGCCCCCGCCGTCCATGCTTGGCACGGGTGGCCCAGATGCGGGGTGGAACATGATGTGCCATTGGTCCGCACGGCCAACCTTGTCTCGTAGCCCACCCTGTTGGCGCGACACGCCAGGACCTGTTCCTAGCTGGAGGTCAGCGTCGGCTCCACGGGCCGGTAGGCGTCCTGACCGGCCGCCGCGAACGACAGGCCGGAGCCGGCCACGAGGTCACGGATGACAGGCGACACGAGCAGGTGGCCCGGCTCCGCCCGTTGGGCAAGGCCCAGGGCGGCCTCGACGCCAGGGCCGTCGACCACCGACCCGGTCCGTGGCACCTCCGCTATCTGGAGCCCGAACCGGATACCCCTGCCCTGTGGGCCGCTCAGGAACGCCAGCGCATCGCGGATCGCCGCAGCCGGGCCGTCGTACACGATGACGGTCTGCCCATCTGGCGTGCGCGCCGCGCGGCCCGCGAATAGTGACCCCGCCACGGCGACAGGGCCGGCGACAGCGAGGACAGCACCGAGCGCGCGCGGCGTGGCCGGCACCGATTCGAGGTCGGCCAGGAAGCGCTCTACCTGGTCGAGGATCTGGTTGGCGTCGATGGCCACGAAGTGGTCCGCGCCGGAAAGCTCCACGAACTGCGCGCCAGGGATGTGCTCGGCCAGGTAGCGGCCCTCCTCGACGCGGCTGTCCTGCTCGCCCCGGCGGTGCATGACGAGCGTCCGCACCCTCACCGTGCCGAGCGCGGCACGCACGTCGATCAACGAGTTCATGGTGATGAGCGAGCGCACCGTGGACGGCGTCGCGGCCGCCCGGGCCCGCTGGCCCCACCAGCGGGCCATCGCATTGTCGGCCGACGGGCACATGGCCCGCATGTCGGCCTCCCAGCTCCATTCGCCCGCCAGCCGGTCTATGTAGCGCCGGCGCTCCTCCGGGGTGTGCGCCCATGGGTAGTCGTCGGCACGGAGCCGCCGGGCATAGGTGCCATAGAGCACGAGCGCCTCGACGCGTTCCGGGTGCATGGCCGCCATCAGGATCGACATTGGCCCGCCCTCGGAATAGCCGAAGAGGACCGCCCGGCCGGACCCGGCGGCGTCCATCACGGCCAGCACGTCGTGCATCCGGGTCTCCATGTCCGGCAGGTCAATGGGCCGGTCCGACATACCGGTGCCGCGCTTGTCGAAGCGGATCAGACGACCCAACGAGCCCAATCTGTCGAGGAAGCCGGCATGGCGGGGTTCGGCCCAGTCGAGCTCAAGGTGCGAGACGAACCCGGCCACCAGCACGATGTCGCGGTCGCCGCGCCCGGTGACCTGATAAGCGATCTTTAGGCCGTCGCTGTCCGCGTAGTCGACCGGCTGGTGCCGGGGCGCCGGCGCCGACCCCGCCTCGCGGGCGGGTCCGACGAACCGATAGCCACGACTGTGCACGGTACGGATGAGCCGCTGAGCCTGACCGTTGTCGCCAATTGCCTGACGAGCCTGCTTGATCCGGCTGGTAACCGCCGCCTCGCTGACGAACCGCCCACCCCAGATCTTGTCCATCAGCTCTTCCTTGGGCACCACCCGGTCGCGGTGGTTCACCAGGTACGCGAGTACTTCGAAGACCTGCGGCTCGACCGGCACCCGAGCACCGGAGCGCCGCACCTCGACTCGGGAAAGGTCAAGCTCAAGGTCCTCGAACCCAACAATCACACTTGGACGGTAGCCCTCCACGAGGGCGGAGGAAATCGCCCGGCCGGACCTCAGCCCGCTAACCCGTGCTGGGCATACAGAGTCTCGGCCGTTTGTGGAGAACGTATTCTCCACGTCCTCTCCAAGGATCCCGGGCACCGAGTCGGCATTGTCCTTGCCGTGAGCGGGCTTCGTGCCATTGACCGGACCGACACTCCTTAAGCAATGAGCATGAGGCCCGCGCTGTCCGTATCGAGCACGGGTGTCCCAGATCCGTAGTGGACACGGATGTGCCACCGGTGCCGCACGACGAACCTGATCAGCGAGCGAGTCCGCAACTGACGGATCAACCACAGGTGAGGAGCAAGTCCATGACCATCATCGACGATGCCGTCCGCAACGGCGTCGACACCGCGACCCTGTTCGCCACGCTCGACGCCGTGAAGGGCGACACCGACCTTGCCAAGTTCCAGTTCCGAGCCACCAACCGCTGGCTGAACGGAACCCACAATCAGTCGACGATCCACGGCTTTCATGGCGCCAAGCAGGAGATGACTCACCGGCAGCCGTTTACGTTCGACGCAGACCACCCGCCGGTGCTGGTCGGGACGGACAACGGCCCCACGCCCGTCGAGTACCTCTTGCACGCCCTCGCCGCGTGCCTCACAGCGGGGATCGCCAACATCGCCGCGGCTCGCGGCATCACCCTGACCGAGGTCTCCTCGACCGTCGAGGGCGACATCGACTTGCTGGGCATCCTCGGGTTGTCGGACGAGGTTCGCAACGGCTATGAGCAGATCAAGGTCAGCTTCAACGTCCGGGGGGACGACCCCGAGAAGCTGCGGACTGTCGTCGAGCAGTCGCGCCGCCGGTCGGCCGTGTTCGACGTCCTCACCAACGGCGTACCGGTATCCATCCAGGTCAGCACCGACTGATCGTTCCCAGGACTCCTGCACCGCGAACGTCAGCTACGGCACTTGGGCGGCGGGGTGAACCCATGACACCAACCCACGACGTCATCGTCGTCGGCGCCCGGGTCGCCGGCGCCGCGACCGCGATGTTGCTGGCCCGCCAAGGCCTGCAGGTGCTCGTGGTCGACCGCGACCGGTACGGCACCGACACGCTGTCCACGCACGCACTCATGCGAGGCAGCGTGTTACTCCTATCCCGGTGGGGCGTCCTCGACCGCGTCATCAAGGCCGGCACGCCGCCGGTCCGGCAGAGCCGCTTCGACTACGGCTCGGACTCCGTGACGATCACCATCAAGCCGACAGCCGGTGTCGAAGCCCTGTACGCGCCGCGCCGCACGGTGCTGGACCGGGTGCTCGTCGATGCGGCCGAGGCGGCCGGGGCGGAGATCCGGTACGGCGTCAGCGTCGCCGGCCTGCTTCGGGACGGATCAGGTCGGATCATCGGGATACACGGCCGTGACCGCGTCGGCGCTCCGTTCATCGCCCGCGCCCGCATGACCGTCGGCGCGGATGGAATCAGATCCGCCGTGGCCCGTGAGGCTGGCGCAGCCGTGTTGCGGGACGGCACCGGCTCCAGCGCGATCATCTACGGGTACTGGTCCCAGCTCTGCGTCGACGGCTACGAATGGTTCTACCGACCCGGCCACAGCGCAGGCTTCATTCCGACGAACGACGGTGAGGCATGCGTGTTCGCCGGGGTACCGGCTCACCACCTCGCCCGCGGCGACCTCCGGGCCACGTACCACCGCATCCTCGCCGCTGCCACCGACGGCGCTGGCGGTCGGCTCGCGCACGCCCGTCCGCCCCGCCGCTTGCACACGTGGATCGGCCGGCCGGGGTACGTGCGGCAAGCCCACGGGGCGGGCTGGGCACTGGTCGGCGATGCCGGGTCGTTCCTAGACCCGCTGAGTACGCACGGGATCACCGACGCCTTGCGCGACGCCGAAACCCTTGCCCGATCCCTCACCCAAAGCCGAACGTTCGACGATCTTGACGCGTTTGCCACCGCCCGCGCACGGGTGATCAGCGCCACGTTCGATGTGGTGGACCGCATTGCGAGCTATGGCTGGGATCTGGCGCAATTGCAACGGCATCTGCTCGACCTGAGTGCGGCGATGAGTACGGAGCTTGAACTCATCACCGAACTCATTCCCATCGCCGGCGGATAGCTGGTGGGTTCGCCGCCCTCAGCTCTTCTTCCCGGTGCCGTCGAGGCCGGCGACTGCTCGACCGATCGCGTCTATTGAGTCGGCTATGCCCTCGCCGCGCACCCTGTGCCAGCCGCCACGCACCTGGAGTTCGACATCTTCCAACTCGCCGTCCACGAACGAGGCCCTGTACCTATAGCCTTCCCACGTCCACGTCGCAGAGTCACGGGCCTCGTCGGTGGTGACGCCGAACTTGATCTCTGGGATCGGATAGACCGGACGCCCCATGATGTCGCCCATGCTTTCGAGCCACGCTTCGATCCTCAGCTTCGCGACCTTCTGCCGCGCTTCCCGCACGGGGTGGGTGGGGCGGGCCTTGGACCGGGCCTCATCAGCTGCTTTCTCATGAAATCCCATGCTGGGCTCCTCCCCGGAGGTTCGCGCACGACCAAGTCAACCAGGGCGTCTCGGATCAGGTCGTCGCGCTGCCGTCCCAGCCGGCCACGAACGGGCTTCCCCCGAGCCTCTGCCCTTCCCAGCGTTGAACCCTGTCCGAGACCGGCGAGCTGGTACCACGACCGGTAAGACCGGGCATGCGCGCTCGCAGTCAGGCTTGGCCTGGCACGTTCGCGATGTCCGAACGCCACTTGACTTCGACCGTGGTCGGCACAAACGCGGCGCAGAGCTGGACAAGGCGGTGTACGACCGGGTTGGGGTCGAGCAAGATCAGCCGGCAGCCATCATCAGCGATGTAGGCGCCGGCATCGAAGATCGTCCGCATCCCGCCTACGTCCGTGTACTCAAGCTTCGAGAGATCGATATAGATGTCGGGGCGAGTACTGAACAGGCGCTTCAGCGCACGCTCGAGCTCGTCCCGGTCGCTGAGCTCAACATGCCCGATCAGCCGGATGCCGACCGGAGCGGTCATCTCGAGGATGCGCAGCGATGGACTCTCGTAGATGACTCCTGCTTGCCCATCCATGGGCTGCTCCGTCGTCGAGGAGCGGTAGTCATCTGGGCTGCCGCTGTACTAGTCGGAGCGTACGCCAACTTTCCTGCAGGGAGGGGATCCCGCCGCTGCGGGGGGCGCCGCCGCCGGCTCAGTCGCCAGCAGAGCGATCGGCCGGCCGAAGCTGATCTGCTGCTCTACCGCTCGGGCTCGTCGCAACGGGGCAAAATTCTCCTCCATCGGGTGTGCGTTTTGCCGCCAGTTGGGCATCACAGCTTGTTGACGTACGTGCAGTGGCTCCGGCCAGCGGTACGGTCTGGACCACGGCAGTAACCCGGGCCTGGGGCAGGCGATGATGATCGACCAAACAAGATACAACGGTTGCGTCGTCCTTGCCGTTGCTGGTGGCTTGGATGGTGAGGGCGCCGCTCACTTGCGGCTCGCGGTAACAAAGGCACTTGCGGAGCAGCCGCGGGCGATCATCTGTGACCTCACAGGGCTTGCTGGTGGAACGGGAGGGCTGAACGTCTTCCTCGTAGTCGCAGACATGATGAATCAATGGCCCGAGACGGCCATTGCGATCGCGTGTCCGCACCGTCGGCTCGTCGAGCGGCTGAGCCGCATCCGGATCGACACACGCATCCCTATCCGCCATTCTGTTGATCAAGCCATCGCGGATCTCGGGCATCGGCCGATGATCATGATGGAGTTGCTCCATCTCTTGCCCGGCGGCAATGCTGCAGGGTTGGCGCGGCATTTCGTCGCGGATGCCTGCCGGCAGTGGGATGCTTCGCCCTTCCTGGCCGACGCCCTCATCGTCGTATCCGAGCTGGTCGACAACGCTCTCCAGCACGGCGACGGTGAACCGCTAGACGTGCGGGTGAGCCTTTCCCGTCTGGGCCTGCGTATCTCGGTCAGGGACACCGCGTCGAGCTCTCCACAGCCGACCCATCAGACCGGTCAGATCAGCGGTATCCGTATCCTCGCCCACCTCTCGAAGTCGTGGGGAGTTCTGCCGACCCAGACCGGCGGCAAGATCGTCTGGTGTCTCCTTCGCCATCCGGACGACCCACGTCGAGGCAGGGTCATGTCAATTCCACGCTCGGATGACAGAGTGGGATAAGTGAGTGATTCCCACTTGCGGAGGGCAAGGGGAGCCTGGTGAAACTGGACGAGCGGCGAGACGTCATGCGAGCCAGATCAGGTCAGGCCGGACATCACCCCATCCAGGTCATGAAGGCGGATCAGGTCAGCCCGGACATCGCGCCAGCCAGGGCTGTGGAGCCGACCAGGACGACGAGTGCCGCCGTGATGATGGGCAGTGCTACCGCGATCTTGGGCAGGAGGGCAGCAATCCGGTTGGTGGTATCCGTCGCCCGGAGGAACGCGACGCCTCGGGCCAGTGCGAGTCCGATGCCTGTGAGCGTTGCGGCGAGGCCGAGCCCATAGGCCACCACCAGGAGGAAGCCGAACCAGGCCCGCCCGAGTGCGATTCCGCCCAGGAGGACGAGGAGGGCGGATGGGCTTGGTACGAGCCCACCGATCACGCCCATGCCGATCAAGGTGCGCCGCCGTGGCGGTGCGCCGCTCTCCACCTGTCCCGTTCCCGTCGCCTCCGTGATCAGGCGTGCGTGCGCCTGCCCGGCAGCGGTTGCGTCCGCGATCAGGGGTGCGTGCGCCTGCCCAGCTGCGGTTGCGTCCGTGATCAGGGGTGCGTGCGCCTGCCCGGCAGATTCAGCGATTCCGGAGGGCAGGCGTGCGCCTGACTGATCGCGACTCAGGTCGTGCTGATCCTGCAGGTCGGCCGGTTCGCAGTGGGTGTGGGCTTCATGGCTGTGGCGATGACCGTGCTCGTACCTGGAGTCGCTGTGGACGTAGCCCTCATGAGGGTGGCGGTGACCGTGGTCGTGCCCCCCATCGCTGTGGACGTAGTCATCGTCGCGGTGATGCAGGCCGTGGCCGTGGCCGTGGTGATGGCCTGGCGGATGCGAATGGCTATGGCCATGGTGACCTGTGGTTCCTCGGCGGATGGCCGTGACCAGCAGCATCACGCCGACCACCAGCAGAAGCATCCCGCTGAGGGCCCCCAGCCAGGGATAAATGCGTTCGGGAGCCACCGACGCGACGGTGAGCAGGACGGCCAGGCCGAGGACACCGACGGTATGAGTTGCGGCGACCGTCAGCCCGATCGTGGCAGCCTGCCTCGCCGTGCCTCGCGCCGATACCAGATATGCGGCCATGATCGTCTTGCCGTGGCCGGGCGCGATCGCGTGTAGACCGCCGAGCAGCAAAGCGGCAACCAGAGCCGCGGCGCCGAACCAAAGGGTGAGCTTGTGGCTGGACACCAGATTTGTGTACGCGACCGAGAGCCGGTCCAGGCCGCGGGGGGCTATCGCGGCAGCCCCGTCCTGGCCCCGCTCGCCGGCGGACGGACCGGTGGGCGCCGCTGTCTCAGCTCCACTCGCGGCCGACGTCGTTGGCTGACCCGCGACGACGTCGACGGTTCTGGCATCGGGAGGCGAGGACAGCAGGTCGGCGGGGTAACGGGTGAGGCGGACGCTTGCGGACGTGGTCGGGACGTCGCTCGCGGCCAGCGAGAGTCCGCCGCCCGTCGCCGTGATCTCCCGCCACCCGATGGTGCCGGGGTACGCGTTGTTGTCCAGGCGGACCCGACCGCCGGCGTGGATCGATGTACGCGCCGCCAGCCCGCATTCGAGCCGTGCGGTGGACAGGCCGGCGACACCAGCCAGGAACGCCAACTGCGCCCTGTCGACGGACAGCCCCAGCCGACGTTGATCGACGGTGATCTGCAGTTCGGCCGCAATCGGCGTACACAGCCGAGCCGCCTCCGCAGGCGTGCCCCGACTGCCAGGCTCACAAGCCCGGTGCAGGTCCTCCTGGCAGGTCCGGTACGCGGTCAGCTCGGCCAGATCGAGCACGTAGTCGATGTCGATCCGATCCGCTCCAATGCGCAGCCCGACGTACTGGTTGGTTGTGGCATTCCCCAGTGGATGTGCCGGCGCAGAGCCGTGAACGGCGCCGGCAGGAGGCGAGGCCGCGGCGGAGGCGGGAGCGGCAAAGGCAAACACGGCGATCGTCGCCAGGGCAAGGGCGATCACCCCGCGCAGTAGTGCCGCGTGTCCTCGGACACGCGGCACCTGCGTCATCGCACACCGCCGAGCGAGTCGAGCGCGGTCCGCGCCGCGCCGGCGTGGATGGGAGAGAAGTACGAGTTGAGCGCGAGCGCCCGGCCCAGGTCGGCTCGGGCTGCAGTGCGCTTGCCGAGGGCGAGTTCGATCGCGCCCTTGTGATAGGAGAACAAGGCGTTGCGCGTTCCGAGCCGGAGGGCACGCCCGGCGTATTCGAGCGCCGCGCGGTTGTGGCCTGCGACGTGCAACGTCCACGCGAAGGCATCCGCTGCGTAGACGCTTGGCCTCCGGTCGTACGCCGCCCGGCCCAGTCGCAGTGCCGTCGTGGCATCGCCGTGGTCGGCTTCGAACAGGGCGGCCTCCAGGTCGACATCCACGCCCTGCGCACGCTGCAGATCAATGGTGGCCCTGGCCAGCGCGTACTCGTTTCGTGCCTGGTCGTGGCGTCCGGCGTGGTCGAGCAGCTCGCCGTACCAGGCGATGTAATCCAGCTGCGGACGCCGGGCGATTGCCTGCGCGGCCAGACGTTGCGCTTCCTCGAGGTCGCCGCGCGCCGCGCGCACCCGCGCCAGGCCGAACATCGCCGGCGCGTGCTGGGGTTCGGCGGCGAGTGCGGCGCGATAGTTCCGGTTGGCATCACCGACGCGGCCGGTGCTCCACGCGAGGTTGCCCAGCTGCTCATCGACGAAGGCGACCTCGCCGGCATTCTCTGACTGGGCACGCGCCGCGCTGAGCAGCCGAGTCGCGGCCGGGATGTCACCGCGCAGCTCGGCGTGATAGGCGAGCCGCGCGGCGCTCGCCAAGCTGGGCTCGAGGTCGTCCATTCGCTGGGCGGCAGCGCGCCCCTCGTCGAAGCGGCCGAGTTCGGTGAGCGCGTCTGACAGCACGCCATGGGCCGCCGCGCTCTCCGGATTCACCGCGATGGCCTCCTCGGCGTACTTCCGCGCCAGGGAGAAGTCGTGCCGTCCGGCGGCGAGCGCGCCAAGCCCGGCGAGCGCGCTGTCGTTGTTCGTGGGGGAGATGCCAAGCGAGCGATCGAGAGCTCCCTCTGCCTTGGGATAGAAGCTCGCATCGCCGCTCACCCGCGCCTGCTCGACATAGGCGGCGCCGAGCACCGCCCACGACCGGGCGTCTTTCGGCTGTGCTCGCAGGTGGCTCTGGAGGCGGCTGGTCAGGGCGTCGATGGAGCTGGCCGACGATCCGGTGAGCGACAGCGGTGCCGTGGCACCACCCCTGACAGGTGGTGCCACGGTCCGCCGCTCCCCTCCAGGCCCGGCGCTCATGACTGCGCCGAGGCCGATCAGCAGGCAGGCCAGCGCGGCTACTGCCGCCGCGGTGAGCGCCCAGCGTGACCTGCGCTCGCTGCCCTGTGCCGATGAGGCGGGCTTGCCGAGACTGACCGCGTGGGCCGGGTGTCCACCCGCGGCGGCAGTACCTACCGCCGCGGGCGACGACCCTGGCCGGGGGAGCTGGCGCATCTGCGTCACTCCACCGTGCCGGTCTGGCCAGCCTCGGTCGGGTGAGCGTGCCGTCGACGGCGCCACATCCAGGCGGAGCCGCCGAGCAGAGCGAGCCCACCAGCTGCGGCGAGGCCCATCGACGCTGCCGACGACATCGGCCCGTCCGACGATGCCCGCTCAGCCTGCAGGGCCATGCCGCCGCTGCCGCCGGCTGCCCCACCGGTCGAGTCGCTCGAGCCTGAGCCTGCGCCTGGCTCGGTCGACGGAGTACCGC
>JBKPTD010000128.1:0-27229 GCA_046735375.1 Actinomycetota bacterium
CCTCCGACCGCGGCAGTGGTCCCATCGACGGTCACGCGTGCGCCGCCCGCAACGGCGCCGCTCGGGTCACGCACGAAGACGAGATATGTCGGCGAAGAGTCCACGTTGTCGCTGGCCGCCGCCCAGCGGATGTTGAGTGAGTCGCGGTTTTGCTGAACGATCTCAAGGCCCGCCGGCGCCGATGGCGGCGTGACGTCGGTCAGGACGGTCACGGACGCGGAGAGCGCCGAGTAGTTCCCCGCCGCGTCCCGCGCGCGGACTCTGAAGGTGTAGGTGTGATCGGGCGCGAGTCCGTTCACCGTGAGCTTCGTGCCGCTGACGGTCGCGATTCGGTTGCCGCCACGGAAGACCTCATATGCGGTCACGCCGACGTTGTCCTTGGCCGTCCCCCAGGCCAAGCTGACCGAGGTCCCGGTGTGTGCGATCACCCGCAGATTCGCCGGCTTGGACGGCGACTTGTGGTCGGCCGGCGCTCGCTGACTGGGGCTCGGGCTCGGCGACTGGCTAGGGGGAGGCGTCGGCGGGGTGGTGGAGGTGGGCGGCGCCGGCGGCGGGAAGCTCGTGCTCGGGGTCGGCAGTACCGGAATCCCGCCTGTGCGCTGGTAGGCCCTGATCCACGCGAGAACGGTGTCGACATAGGAGGCCGACGGGTTGTAGGCATAGAGCGCCGCCCGCAGATTGGCCTCGACGGCGAGGTTCGTGCCGCCCGCGCAGAGGTACTGAGCGGCCGCCAACGTGGAGTCGTACACGTTGTTCGGGTCCTTGGCCCCATCAGCATTACCGTCAACGCCATAGGTCCGCCACGTCGCCGGCAGGAACTGCATCGGCCCGACCGCGTGATCCCATCGAGTGTCGCGGTCATACCTGCCGCGATCCGTGTCGCTCACAGAAGGGAGCGCCGGACCGATGATCGGGGTCACCGTGGTGCCATCGCTACGCAGATTGCCTCCGGCGGCGTGTTGCGACTCCACCCGGCCGATCCCGGCCAGCATCTCCCAGGTCAGAGCGCAGCCTGGCGCACGCTGAGTCATCGTGTCCGCGGCCGCGATATAGGCGGCGAGCACATTGACCGGAATGCCCAGATCGGAGCCGGGAAGCGCGCCTCTCCCTGTCCCGACCGGGTTCGCGGGGTCCGTCGGCCCTGCGATGGCGGGCGGCGGCGGGGGCGCCGGCGGCACGGTGGTGTCACCCGGGGCGGGGAGGTGGACCGGGGTCGCCCACGGATCGAAGGGATAAGCAGACGCGACGAGCGCGCTAGGAAGCGCGTCGCGGGCGAGCGCGACGAGGTCGAAGGCTTGCGTCGGCGGGCCCACGGCGGCACAAGCCATCGCTGCGGCCGCTAATAGCGCGCCGCGGCGGATGCTCACCGTCGTGCGCACCCTACCTCCCGTAGTCGTTTCCGACCTTAGGCGCCCGTTTGTCGACCGTAAATCATTCCGCGAGTCGCTGCCAGACCGAACGGACAAATCTTAGCGAAAAGATCGTGAACCCGAGCTCAGAGCCTCCAACGGAAGCCGCATTCCTGCAGGTCAGGGAGCGGGACGAGCTGATGGCTTGCTCAGTCGGCTCACCGCCAGATCTGCGTCGATGGCCGTTGGGTGAGGGATTCGGCGCATAACCGCCAGCGATCACGGATCGAGATCCTTGCCGACCGCAGCGGTCACGCCAGTAGGCCCGACGGTGTAAGGCGGAGTCCGGCTGGATGCTGGCAAGGCGGAGGAGGAGGCCGCTAGCGGCGGCGACGAGAACGTGGCGAGGCGCCGGCCAGGCCCGTCAGATGCCGCGTGGTACTCGCGGGCGTGACCGCTAGTGGGCAGCGTCCTCCCAGGTGGCGCCGAAGCCGACGGAGACGTCGAGTGGGACCTGCAGCTCATAAGCGCCGGCCATCTGCTCTTTGACCAGCGATTCCACTGCTCCACGCTCTCCCGGCGCGATCTCGACCACGAGTTCGTCATGGACCTGGAGGAGCATCCGCGACCGCAGACCCGCCTCGCGCAGCGCCCGGTCGACACCAAGCATCGCGACCTTGATGACGTCGGCCGCGGAGCCCTGGATCGGCGCGTTGAGCGCCATGCGCTCGGCCATCTCCCGGCGTTGGCGGTTGTCGCTGGTCAGATCGGGCAGGTAGCGGCGCCGACCCAGCAGCGTCTCGGTGTAGCCGGTCCTGCGTGCCTCATCCACGACGTTGCGCAGGTAGTCACGTACGCCACCGAAGCGCTCGAAATATTCCTCCATCAGCCCTCGTGCCTCCTCGGTGGAGATGCCGAGCTGCTGAGAAAGACCGTATGCGGACAAACCATATGCGAGTCCGAAATTCATCGCCTTGATCTTGGCTCGCATCGCCGGGGTCACATCGGCCGCCTGCACGCCGAAGACTCGGGCTGCCGTGGTCGCATGGAAGTCCGCGCCGGACCGAAGAGCCTCGATCAGTCCGGCATCCGCGGATACGTCTGCCATGATGCGCATCTCGATCTGGCTGTAGTCAGCGGTCATCAGCGACTCGAAATCCGGTCCGACCACGAACGCCCGCCGGATCCGCCGCCCCTCCTCGGTCCTGATCGGAACGTTCTGGAGGTTGGGGTCGGTCGAGGACAGCCGCCCGGTCGCGGCGATCATCTGGTTGAAAGTGGTGTGGATCCGCCCGTCGTCCTCGATGGACTTAATCAGGCCTTCGACCGTCGTGCGCAGCTTCGACACGTCACGGTGACGCAGCAGATGGGCAAGCAGCGGGTGCTCGGTCTGCGCATACAAGCCGGTCAGCGCGTCGGCGTCGGTGGTGTAACCCGTTTTGATGCGCTTCGTCTTGGGGAGCTTGAGCTCGTCGAAGAGGATGGTCTGGAGCTGCTTGGGGGAGCCGAGGTTGAACTCTCGTCCGACGACTGCGTAGGCCAACTCCGCTGCCGTCTTCACCTCAGCAGCGAAGCCGGCCTCGAGATCGGCCAGATAGTCAGCGTCGGCGGCGATCCCGACCTGCTCCATGTTGGCGAGAACGTGTACGAGCGGCAGCTCGACGTCACGCAGCAGCGGCATGCCGTTCTTGCCCTCGAGTTCTCCGTCGAGGACCTCGGCGAGATCGACCACCGCCCGCGCCCGCACGATGAGCGCGTGCGACTCGTCGGCCTCATCCCCACCGTCAAGAGAAAGCTGCCCGTCCGCGGCTGCCTCTGCACGCAACTCCCGGCGGAGGAAGCGCAAAGTCAGATCGGCGAGATCGAAAGACCGCTGGCCAGGTAGGACGAGATAGGCCGAAAGCGCAGTGTCGCAGACGAGGCCGCGAAGCTCCCAGCCACGAGCACGGAAGGCGAGCAGCGGGCCCTTTGCGTCATGGAGCACCTTTGGCCGATCGACGTCCGCTAGCCAGTCGCCGAAGGCGCGATCATCCTCGGCCGTCACTTGCGCAGGGTCGAACCAGGCGCCGGCGCCATCGGCCGAGGCCAGTGCGACGCCGGTCAGCGTCCCCGTCCCCCGGCCCCAGTGCCCGGCGGCCGCGACGCCCACTCGGTCTTTGCCGGATGCGTGCTCGCTCAGCCACTCAGACAGGTCCCCGGGGGCGAGCACTCGCCCGTCCACGTCGAAGCCCGCCTCCGCCTCCGGCGCAGCACTGGTGAGGGTCTGGTAAAGGCGGTCGCGCAGCACCCTGAACTGAAGCGTGTCGAAGACGGCGTGGACGGCGTCGCGGTCCCAGCCTGGCCAAGCGAGCTCGTCGGGACCGAGCTCGAGCGGCACGTCGCGGACCAGCTCAGTCAGCTGGCGGTTGGTCATCACCGATGACAGGTGGGACCGCAGCGCGTCCCCAGCCTTGCCCTTCACCTCGTCTACACGATCAATCAGGGAGTCGAGAGACCCGAAGTCGATGATCCATTTCGTCGCGGTCTTCTCCCCCACGCCCGGGATTCCGGGCAGGTTGTCGCTCGGATCACCGCGCAGCGCAGCAAAGTCGGGGTATTGATGCGGGGTCAGCCCATACTTTTCCGCGACCGCAGCCGGAGTCATCCGGGCAAGATCGGAGACCCCCCGCCTGGCGTAAAGCACCGTCACCGAATCCGACACGAGCTGGAAGGCATCGCGGTCGCCGGTCACGATCAGCACCTCGTAGCCCGCTACTTCCGCCTGCGTCGACAGCGTCGCAATGAGGTCGTCGGCCTCATAACCCTCAAGGGCGAGCTTGCTGATCCGCAGCGCGTCAAGCACCTCGCCAATCAGCTCTACCTGGCCACGGAAATCGACCGGTGTGTCAGTCCGCTTCGCTTTGTATTCGGCGTAGCGCTCCGCGCGGAACGTCTTCCTCGAGACGTCGAACGCCACGGCGATATGTGTCGGCTGCTCGTCGCGCAGCGCGTTGATCAGCATCGCCGTGAACCCGTAGACCGCGTTGGTCGGCTGGCCGGTCGTCGTCGAGAAGTTCTCGACTGGCAGCGCAAAAAATGCCCGATAAGCCAATGAATGACCGTCGAGCAACAGCAGCCGCTTGCCGCCGCCCGGCCGTGCTCCGCCTGGGTCCTCGTTCGTCGTCACGCCAGCAAGCCTATGAGGTGGCGCCGACAGGATGCGGTCTCTGCGACAAGGTCATCCACGCGGGGTGAACGCGTGACCGATGAGGACTCTAAGGTCGGTACGAAGCGAGCGCCTGGCGAGGAGGATCGGTGAACCCGACGAGCAGCGGACCTGACGGCCTTGACGCCGCGGACAGCCAGCAGTCACCTCCGCCAGGCGAAGGCATAGAGACTCCTGCGTGGCTACGCGAGCTGAGCCCGGGGATCCTCGCCGAGCGTATGGGCATCGAGTTCACCGAGATCGCCGCCAAACGACTGGTCGCCCGAATGCCTGTCGAGGGGAACACCCAGCCCTACGGACTCCTGCACGGTGGGGCATCTGCAGTTCTCGCCGAGACGCTCGGCTCGATCGGTGCGCAGCTCAGCGCGGGCCCCGGCGCCCAAGCACTGGGCATCGAACTGTCCTGCACGCACCACCGTGCAGTCCGCAACGGCTACGTGACCGGAGTGGCGGCGCCGATCCACCTGGGCCGCACTGTCGCGACGTACGAGATCGTCATCACCGACGACCAAGGCAGGCGCGTCTGCACGTCACGCTTGACCTGCCTGCTCCGGCAGGGTGACTAGCCACACGCACAGCCCGCCTGGCGCGGTTAGGCCAGGCTGGGCGCGGCTCTAGTCGCTCGCGACAGGTTCGGCTGAACGCTCGGCGAGCCTCACCATGACGGCGCGGATCCTTGATCGGGTGAGGAACCTCTTACGGCGTTCGAGAAGATCGGTCGCGACGTCGGCACGCAACTCGTCGGCGGCGAGCCGTCGGCGCAGCACCGCCGACGAGGAGGACCGGACCATCGTCAGGGGCCGCAGGCCGAGCCGCGCGAAGAACCGGCTCGCGTCCCGGAGCGTCGGATCAACGGCGACCGAGATCTGGTCCGCGCCGATGTCGTCGGCATAGTCGAGTACGGCAACCATGAGCGCCCGGCCCATGCCACGACGTCGGTGCTCGGGCCGGACATGAATGTAGGCAATGTGAACCGCGTTGGACGCCTGCAACGGGACGAGCGGCTGGCACACGACGTAGGCGAGGCCGACCGGTTCCTCATCCATCACCGCGATGAACAGCCGCGTGTCAGGATTCCCGATCAGCTTGGCGAGGCCGGCGGCCGCCTCGGCGGGATCGGACATCGCCCGGCTTAACCGGCCTCCGGTCTCGCGCAGCTCCTCCCACATCTCCTCGATCGCCGGCAGGTCCTCGGCACTGGCGGGCCGGACTACGGGCTGCGTCACTGGCCCCACCTCCGCTCCATGGCGCCGTTCTCGGCGCACCTCCAGCCCGCCGCGCTGCGGGAGCCAACCTGTCCGCGCGGATCCCGCCGGCTGGGGGATCCCCGACGCCCATGACATGGACGCCCAGGACTGCGGATGTGCGGAGCGTACGACCTTTCCGCCGATTCGCCCAGAGGCAAGACGGCTACGGCAGTCGTTGGTGACACAAGGCCCGCGGGTCGCGGTGGCGAGACCCGACATCGCATGCGGTGACAGAGCCGTCAACGGTGCGGTAGGACGGAACCTCCTTGCGGGGATCTGGTCGGGGAGGGCTATGCGCGGCGCGGGCACGGCGCTCAACGTTGCGACCGTGCTGGTCGGCTCTAGCATCGGCGTACTCCTCGGGCACCGGCTTCCTGACCGCACCCGGGAAGTGGTGACTGACGCGCTCGGTCTTGTCACGCTCCTCGTCGCCGCGTTGTCGGCAGCGAGCGTGCTGGACACCGCACTTGGCCGAGCGGTCGGCGCCCGCGCGCCGGTGCTGATCGTGCTCGGCTCGCTACTGATCGGAGGAATCGCCGGCTCGCTCCTCCGCATCGAAGACCGCCTCGAGAGCGTCGGCGCGGCGTTGCAGCGCCGATTCGCGCCACGCTCGGCCTCCAAGGCCGGCGCACGCCTGAGGGATCCGTTGCCGGCCAGCGGGGATGTGCGACCCCTGCCGGCCAGCACCGCCGGCCGGCAGTTGCAATGCCCGGCGCGGACCTGCCCGCCGACCCGCCCGCACGGGCTCGCCCGGTCGCGCGGCACCGGGCCCCCCACGGCCAGCAGCAGTTCATCGAGGGGTTCGTCACCGCGTCGCTGGTCTTCTGTGTAGGACCGCTGACCATCCTCGGATCGCTTTCCGACGGCCTGGGCCGCGGCACTGACCAGTTGGCGCTGAAATCCGTACTCGATGGCTTCGCCGCGATCGCCTTCGCAGCTTCCTTCGGTTGGGGTGTCGCCGCCTCCGCCTTGACGATCTTGGTTGTCCAAGGCTCGCTCACTGTTATCGGGTTCGCCCTCGGCGGTTTTCTACCCGACGCTCATATCGCCGCTCTCACCGCCACCGGAGGTCTGTTGCTCATCGGCGTCGGTTTGCGTCTCCTCCGGATTAGGCAGGTGCCGGTCGCTGATCTGCTACCCGCTCTGATCGTTGCTCCGTTACTGGTGGAGGCGGTGGTGACGGTTCGTTAAAGACCGGGTACGACAAGTAGGAGAAGCCCTCATCACCGATTGGTGAAGATCTTCCAGTAGGTCCGTATGGCGGTTATGCTCCGCCAAACGCTCACGACACCCTGTGGTGCGGCGTCACCACAGAGATCCGGAAGAAGGACCACCTGTGCGCAAGGCAGCGATTGCGCTCACAGCCTTCCTCGGCGGCCTGTTCATCGTCTTTGGCCTCAGCGCGGGCAGTGCGTCGGCGCAGGAGGGTGGCGAGGCCGTACGCGGCACGTTGGTGAGCGCGGGCCAACCGGTGGCCAACGTGAAGATCGACGTGAAGGCCGAGGGCGGTGCCCCAGTGGGCAGCGCGGTATCCAACGACAAAGGCGTTTGGCGCGTCGACGTCCCATCCGGAGGGCGGTACGAGGTTAGCCTCGACACTGGGACGTTGCCCGAGGGCGTCGGCTTGATCAACCCGGACCAGCAGACGCTGCACGTCCAGGTCTTCTCAGGCAACGTGCGTACGGTGCTCTTCCGGATCGCCCCCGGCGGTGCGGCCTCGGAGAAGACCCAGTCCAAGTGGGATCGCGTCCCGCAGCTCGTCTTCGACGGCATCAATTTCGGCCTGATCATCGCTCTGGCCGCTCTGGGGTTGTCGCTGATCTACGGCACGACCGGGTTGACGAACTTCGCGCACGGCGAGTTGGTGACTCTCGGCGCGCTCGGCGCCTACTACTTCAACGTGACCGTGGGCCTCAATCTCATCCCCGCCGCGATCCTGGCAGTTGTCGTCGCCGGCGCCTTCGGCTACCTGCAGGACCGCTTCTTCTGGGGATGGCTGCGGCGGCGCGGCACCGGCCTGATCGCCATGATGATCGTGTCGATCGGTCTGGCGCTCGTGCTGCGCCACATCTACCTCTACTTCTTCCGTGGTCAGTCGCGGCAATTCTCCGACTACGCCATCCAAGCTGGGCTCAATCTGGGTCCGGTCGACGTGACGCCGGCGACCCTCGTCGGGATGGCGATCGAGATCGTGATCATCACGGCGGTCGGCATTGCGTTGCTGAGGACACGGCTAGGCAAGGCGACCCGCGCTGTCGCCGACAACCCGTCACTCGCCGCGTCGTCAGGGATCGACGTCGAGCGAGTGATCAGAATCGTCTGGACCGTCGGCGCGGCGATCGCCGGTGTGGCAGGCATCCTGCTCGCCATGCAACAGTCGGTGAACTATCAGATGGGCTTCCAGATCCTGCTCCTGGTCTTCGCCGGAGTCATTCTCGGTGGGCTCGGCACAGCGTTCGGTGCGCTGGTCGGCTCCCTTATCGTCGGGCTCATGATCCAGCTCTCCACGCTGTTCATCCCCGAGGAAATGAAGAACGTGGGCGCGCTGCTCGTACTGATCATCGTCCTGCTCATCCGGCCGCAGGGAATCCTCGGCCGGGCCGAGCGGGTGGGCTGAGAGGGGTCCGGCCATGAACTGGAACACGATCTTCTCGGTCAGCCTCGAAGCCGCGATCGGAACGAACGCGGTCATCTATACGCTCGCCGCGATCGGCATCAACGTGCAGTTCGGCTACACGGGACTGCTCAACTTCGGCCAGGCGGCCTTCATGGCGGTCGGTGCATACGGTATCGCTATCGGAGTCGCCACCTGGGGGCTCAACTTCTGGCTCAGTATCGGTATCGGGCTCGCGGCCGCGGTCGCACTCGCTGTCATCCTCGGTGTCCCGACGCTGCGACTGCGCGCGGACTATCTAGCCATCGTGACGATCGCCGCGGCGGAGATCTTCCGGATCACGGTACGAACCTCGAACTACCGCGACGTCACCGGAGGCACCGATGGCCTGCAACAGTTCTCTGGCGCCTTCTTCGACATCAACCCCTATGGGCGCGGCGACTATGGCGTCGGGCCGGTCAGCTTCGACGAGCGGACCATGTGGGTGCTGACGGTCGGCTGGATTCTCGTCGCTCTCTGCTGCCTGGTCGTCTACCTGCTGATGCGCAGCCCGTGGGGACGGGTGCTCAAGGCGATCCGTGAGGATGAGGACGCGGTACGCAGCCTGGGCAAGAACGTGTTCGCGTACAAGATGCAGTCCCTCATCATAGGCGGCGTCATCGGCGCGCTCGCCGGATTCATCTTCGCGCTGTCGACCGGCTCGGTGACTCCCGACAGCTATGCGCCCGAGGTCACGTTCTTCGCATACACCATCGTGATCCTGGGCGGTGCCGCCCGCGTCTTGGGCCCGGTTGTCGGCGCCGTCATCTTCTGGCTGTTCATCCAGTTCTCCGACCAGATCCTCCGCCAGGCGATCAGCGCCGGCTACATACCGAACTCGGTCATGGACACAACGCAAGTCGGCGCTGTCCGCTTTATCCTGGTCGGATTGGGGCTCATGGCGCTCATCATCTTCCGTCCACAAGGGATTTTCGGCGACAAGAGGGAGATCGCACTCGATGCACGCTGAGGAAACCGTCAGCGCCGCCGACGCGGGGCTCTCCGGTGACCGCGAGGCCGCGGCTCGAGCCGCGCTGGCGATTATCGATCCCGAGCCTGGCGCCGCGAAGCCCGACCCGATCCTGGTCGCGGACAAGGTCATGCGGAGGTTCGGCGGGTTGACCGCCGTGGACGTGGAGCACGTCGAGGTTCAGCGCGGCTCAATCACGGCCCTCATCGGGCCCAACGGCGCGGGCAAGACCACGTTCTTCAACCTCCTCACCGGATTCGACAGCGCCAACGAGGGTGACTGGACCTTCAACGGTGACAGGATCACCGGCCTGCCGCCCTACAAGCTCGCGCGGCGGGGCATGGTCAGGACGTTCCAGCTGACGAAGGCACTCGCAAAGCTCAGGGTCATCGAGAACATGCGGCTGGGGGCTCAGGCCCAGCGCGGCGAGCGCTTCCTCGCGGCGCTCATCGCGAGTATCTGGCAGCCCCAGGAGGGCGAGATCACCGAGCGGGCCGACCAACTGCTTGAGCGCTTCAAGCTGGACCGGATGCGCGACGAGTTCGCCGGCGAGCTGTCGGGCGGCCAGCGCAAGCTGCTCGAGATGGCGAGGGCCCTGATGGTCGAACCCGAGCTGGTCATGCTCGACGAGCCGATGGCCGGGGTGAACCCAGCACTGACCCAGTCCCTGCTCAAACACGTCAAGTCGCTGCGGGATGACGGCATGACGGTCCTCTTCGTCGAGCACGACATGGACATGGTCTGCGACATCAGCGACTGGGTGATCGTGATGGCCCAAGGTGAAATCGTCGCCGAGGGTCCGCCTGAGAAGGTCATGGTCAACGAGACCGTTATCGATGCCTACCTTGGCTCGCACCACGACGCACCGTTGAGCGAGGCGGAAGAGGAGAAGCAGCTCGCCGAGGCGGAGGCCGAGCTGCGCGAAGAGATCGTCGAAGCCGAGCAGGAGCGCGCCTGATGAGCGTGAACGAGCCGACCAACGGCGCCGGCACTTCGTCCAGGAGTACCACGGTCGAGATCGATCGCAGCGCTCATCTCGACGGCGCCGAGGGCGCGCTGCTGCGGGCGGATGACATTGTCGCCGGTTATGTCCCCGAGGTGAACATCCTCAACGGCACCGATCTCTACGCGAAGGACGGCGAGCTCGTCGGCATCATCGGACCCAACGGTGCAGGCAAGTCAACGCTGGTCAAGGCCCTCTTCGGCCTGGTGCACGTTCGCAGCGGCGCCGTGACGCTGCGGGGTGAGGACATCACCAACGCCAAGACTCATGAGCTCGTCGCGAAGGGCGTCGGGTACGTACCGCAGATCAACAATGTCTTCCCAAGCCTCACTATCGAGGAGAACCTCCAGATGGGCGTCTTCCAGGCGCCCAAGACCTTCCGCGAGCGCTTCGATCATGTGGCAGAACTCTTCCCAGCGCTGGCCGAACGGCGAAGCCAACGGGCCGGTTCGCTATCGGGGGGCGAACGGCAGATGGTCGCGATGGCGCGCGCGCTCATGACCGAACCGTCTGTTCTATTGCTCGACGAGCCGTCGGCCGGCCTGTCACCGAAGCTCCAGGACCAGGTCTTCATCCGGGCAGAGCAGGTCAACCGGACCGGCGTGACCGTGATCATGGTCGAGCAGAACGCCCGGCGATGCCTGCAGATCTGCGACCGCGGCTATGTCCTCGACCAGGGCCGCAACGCCTACACCGCGAGTGGGCGAGACCTCATGCATGACCCGAAGGTCATCGAGCTCTATCTCGGCACCCTCGCCAGGGTGTGACTGGGCCGATGCTGGGGGGCCCGTGTGATCTGAGTCCGTGGCTTTAGCAATCGATAGGCTCTCCCGCGTGTTTCGTCCGATCCATGCGTGGTGCGCGGCCGGCGCGTGCCTTGCCGTCCTCACCGGTTGCTCGTCCGATGACAACAGCTCGTCCGCTGCCAGCCCCACGCCCGCGGCCGCAAGCGCCTCAACTGCGGCGAGTGCCTGCCAGCGGCTGGTCGCGTTGATCGGATACTCCGAGGAGTCGCTCCTTCCGGCCGGGCAAGAGGACCATCAGAAGTTCGACGACGCGGCGCGCGGCGGCATCGCAGAGGCAATCGGAACCGCGGAGCGCTATGGCAGCCAGCTGCCGGCGTCGGTCCAGCCCGCCGCCCAGCAGTTGGTGAGAGAGGGCTACCAGATCGTGCCGGCGACCGCGCCGCGTGGAACCCAGGTCGCGAGCCTGCGTGACTATCGCCGAGCCGCCGGCGAGATTGTGCGTGGCTGCGCATCGGTCACGGACTAGGAGTCGGCCCAGTTGGGTCCTCCCAGGGCGTCCTTGCTCGTCTGGGTGCCCTGACCAGCCATCTGCGGGCGCTCCCAGTGTGAGCCAGCCTCGTGTGAGCCAGCGGGCTCAGTGAGGCGAGACGAGTGTGGGCCCGGCCAAGAGGCCGGGCCCACAGTCTGTGTCATCAGCTACGGTCAGCCGGCGATGTTCCCGGTGAGGTAGTCGATGTTCTTGTACGTGTTGTCGGCGCCGTACTGGTAAATGCCGATCGTGGCAGTCGCCGGGTCGCCGACGTCGTTGAACTCAATGGGGCCGGACACGCCGTCATAGTCGATGTCCTTGCCCGCATCGAGCAGCGCCTTGCAATCCTTGAAGTTCTTGCACTTCTCGCCGCCCTTGCTGACGTTGATCAGCTGCGAGGCGATGCCCTTGCCGGTGTCGTTCTTGGCTGCCTGGGCCGCAAGAGCGATCAGGGTGGCCGCGTCGTAGGACTCCGGCCCATAGCTGAAGTCCTCCAGCTTGGGGTCGACGGCCAGCATCTTCTGCTGGAATTCCTGAGGCGACGCGGCGCCGGGCAGGGTGCCCTTCGCGCCGTCAAGCGTGCCCTTCGGGAACTTGTAGCTGTTGGACAGGTTGCCGTCCACGAAGTACCAGGGGACCGACTTGTTCGGCAGTCCCTGCTTGACCAGCTCGGGCACGATGTTCTGCGTCTCGTTGAATGCGATCAGGGCGATCGCGTCGGGCTTCTTCGCCTTGACGGCGGAGACGACCGAGGCGAAGTTCGTCGTGTCGGTGCCGTAGATCTGCTTCTCGACGACGTCGCCGCCGCCCTCTTTGAAGAACTTCTCGACGTTGGTGGCGAGCCCGGTGCCGTAGGCGTCCTGACGGGCGATGATTCCCAGCTTCGAGTGTCCGTCGCCAGCGATCAGGTCGGAGAGGACGCGGCCCTGCAGCACATCCGGCGGTGCGGTCCGGAAGTACAGGCCTTTGTCCGGGTAGGTGGACAGCTTGTCCGAGGTGTTCGCCGGCGAGAAGTGGACGATGCCAGCGCCAGTGACCTTGTCGATCACGTTGAGCGACACACCGGAGGCCGCCGCACCGATGATGGCGTCTGCCTTCTGGTTGATGAGGCTGTCGACGGACGGGTTGGCCACGTCGGGAGCGTCGTCACCGGAGTCGGTGTCGATGTTCTTCACCGGCTTGCCAAGCACGCCGCCCGCTTCGTTGATCTCCTTGATCGCGAGGTGAACGCCGGCGAACTCGGGGGGACCGAGGAAGGCGAGGTCGCCGGTCTGCGGCAGCAGGTTGCCGATCGTCAGGACACCGTCGCCGGCAGGAAGGGTGCTGGATGGTGAGGCGCCGGCTCCGGCGTTGTCGTCGTCGCCGCCGCAGGCGGTGAGGATGAGGCCTGCCGCGCCCAGCACGGCGACGGCTCGCCATACGGGAGTGGGGCGGATCATTTGTTCTCCTTCGCACGAGCGGGGCCGCCGGGGTGCGACCGGCTCTGTCTGTTGGTGTGGGAAACCTATAAAGGACCACCCATCCGGCACCAGACATCGTCGCGATTCGCGAACGACGCGTTGCTTACTCGTGACATTGGGCCAGGCAGTTGATCCGGCAACAATCAGCCGCAGATCGCTCAGCAGACCGGACGGTTCCGCGCTATCGAGTGTCGCTCAGCCGTGCTCGGCGATCACCAATTCCGCGACATCGCGCATTGTGACCCGTTTATCCATCGAGGTCTTCTGGATCCACCGAAAGGCATCTGGCTCGGACATGCCGAAGGACGTTTGCAGGATTCCCTTGGCGCGGTCGACGAGCTTGCGCGTCTCGAGCCGCTCGGCCAGATCTGCGACCTCGATCTCGAGCGAGATGATCTCGGCGTACCTCGACACGGCCATTTCGATGGCTGGTACCAGGTCGGACTTGCTGAATGGCTTCACGAGGTAGGCCATCGCCCCCGCCTCACGGGCCCGCTCGACAAGGTCACGCTGGGAAAACGCGGTGAGGATCAGTACGGGCGCCACTCGCTCCTCGGCGATCCGCTCCGCCGCCGAGATCCCGTCAAGCACCGGCATCTTCACATCGAGGATCACCAGATCGGGCCGATGTGCCTGGGCAAGCTTCACAGCCGTCTCACCGTCGCCGGCCTCGGCGACGACGTCGTAGCCCTCCTCCTGGAGCATCTCGGCAAGATCCATTCGGATCAGCGCTTCGTCCTCAGCGATGACGACGCGCTTGCGGGGAGGGTCGATCCTGGCCACAGTAACTACCTCGGCGTTCAGGCGCATTTGCTCGGCAGCGAGCCTATCGGGACGATAGACTCGTCGCGCACAGCCAGGTGTCCGATATTTGGTGATAATGCCCCGATAGTCCAATTGGCAGAGACCCGGGCCTCAAAATCCCGTAAGTGTGGGTTCGAGTCCCACTCGGGGCACAGAATTGTCTGCGGTCGTCGCGATCATTGATGTGTGTATGACGCTGCCATTCGGCGCTCCGCTCTAGTGGCGATGCAGTTGGCGCTGAGTCTCTCCGAGGTCAGCCGCCGGACTGGCGTGAGCCGCTCAGCGCTCAAAGAATGGCAACGAACAGGCGGGGCCAGAGCCACCCGCGCCTCTGCCGCCAAATCCAGACTGCATCCGGTGCGACGGCGCTGTGCGCTCGCTGACCAAGTGCCGGGCCTACGCGTATTTGCTCGGGCAGTACCTGGGCGACGGCTGCCTCAGTGCGTCCCCCAGAGGAGTCTGGTCGCTTCGCATTGCCTGTGGTGATGCCTGGCCAGGCATCAAGGAGGAATGCAGCTCGGCAATTAGGGCCGTCCATCCGTGCGGCAAGATCTTCGAGGTGCGAGACCGGCGATGTGCTCAGGTGACCTCGCTTTGGAAGCACTGGTTATGTCATTTCCCCCAACACGGCCCGGGCCGAAAGCACGAGCGGACCATCGTCCTTGAGCCGTGGCAGCGCGACATTGTCGTCGAGCACACAGGGCGATTTCTCCGCGGCCTTTTTCATAGCGATGGCTGCCGGTTCACGAATCGCGTTGCCTACCGCAACAGAGATGGTGTCCGCGAATATGCCTATCCGCGCTACTCCTTCGACAACCGTTCGTCCGACATCCTGACCCTGTGCGGGTCTGCCCTCGATCGGATCGGGATCGCATGGCGATATGCCAAGCCCACGACGATCTCGGTCGCACGTCGAGAAGCAGTTGCGGCGCTGGACAAGATTGTGGGGCCGAAGTACTGAGCAAGCGCAAGGTCGCCGCCGGTGGGGGTGAACATGAGACGCGCAAAGCGTGAGTTCGTACGCGTCTGCGCGGTCTCCGATGTGCCCGAGGAGGGCGCGATCTCGGTTGTCGTCGATGACCTCCCGATCGCGGTTGTCCGCAGTGAGGGCAGGCTCTATGCGATCCAGGACGTGTGCTCGCACGAGAACGTCGCGCTATCCGAGGGCGAGGTCGAGGATGGCACGATCGAGTGTTGGCTCCACGGGTCCCGGTTCAACCTTGGCAGCGGCCGCGCCATCGGTCCGCCCGCAACCCGACCCGTCCCTGTCTATCCCGTCCGGGTCGAGGACGGCGACGTCTATGTCGAGGTCCACCGGCGCGTGCGGACCTAGCCACGACGGGCCGGCGTAGCAAGCGTGACGGTGAGACGAGCGATGATTGCCCGGCCCATCACCTCGTTCCTGTCGGCCTCATCGGTGATGCCTTCGAAGCCGAACCCGAAGTAGATCGAGTCATCAGTTGTGGCAACTGGCCCCTCTGGGAACCCGGCTGCCGTGGTTCGGGTGAAGTCGTTCGCGTTGGGCGCGCTTCCTGTTGGCGAGCCCGGAGTGGTCCACCCGTCCATCCCGTTCTCGAAGGACGTCGTTCCCTCACCGGTCGACACGTCGATGTCATCGACGAAGGTACCCAGGCCCTGGGTCGCCCAGTCACTCGCGTAGGAGATGGAGACCTCCACCTGCTGGTTCGCGTATGCGCCCAGGTCAACCGTCCACTGCTGCCAGCCGCCCGAACTGCCGGACGCGGCGTTCCATGCGCCGGTCGTACCCGTGGGGTTGCACGAGGACGGTCCCGTCTGGGTCTGGTAGTGGTCGAGTTGCGGATGCAGCGTTCGCCAGCCGCCCGAGTTCTCTGCCTTGCAACTCTCGCCGGTGGCCTGGGATGTATGCCCGTTCAGGTCGGGCAGGGTGGTCCAGTTGTCCTGCCCAACCGTGTGGGCCTCGACGAACACGTGATCCCAGTTGGCCTCGGTGTCATACGAGGTCCAGAAGGACATCGTGGCCCCGCCGGCCGGCACGTTGATCGTGTGCGTGAGCCGCTTGTAGGTGATATCAGCGATTTCGGAGTAGGCATAGAAGGTACCGGTATGCGGCGCGAACGGGCCTCGCACCGGTGCTTGTGTGTATAGCGGAAGCTGGCCGAACGGCAAAGACCCCGTCACGGTCCGATTCTCGCTGGTGGAGGGCGCACAGGCGCGGGACAACGGCTCGCCAAACGCCGGATAGGTCGATCCGTACCGCGGTCGCGTGCTACAGGTTGCGTCGATATGCGGGGGCTACGCCTGCGGCGACATCGCCCATGCGGTGCACCCTCATCGCGTTGGTCGAGCCAGGGATGCCTGGCGGGCTGCCCGCGACGATGACGACTCGGTCGCCGACCTGGCAGCGCCCGACGTCGAGCAGCTCCTTCTCGACCTGGGCGACCATCTCATCGGTGTGTTCGACCGCCGGGACGAGGAAGGTCTCGACCCCCCAGGTGAGCGCGAGCTGGTTGCGTACAGCCGGCACGGGGGTGAACGCGAGCAGCGGAATCGGTGAGCGGCAGCGCGCCAGCCGCCGGGCGGTGTCGCCGCTTTGGGTGAAGCCGATGAGATATTTCGCGCCGACGTGCTGCCCCACCTCTGCCGCGGCTCTGGCGATCGCGCCACCCATCGTGAGTGGCGGAGGCGAGAGCGACGACAGCTGGGTCAAGGTTTCCGCCTCGACGGCCGTGATGATCCGGACCATCGTCTCCGCCGCGGCAATGGGATGCCCCCCGACACTCGTCTCGCCGGAGAGCATCAACGCATCAGCGCCATCAAGCACCGCATTGGCCACGTCGGAGGCCTCGGCTCGGGTGGGCCGCACTGCAGTGATCATGGATTCGAGCATCTGGGTCGCGACGATGACCGGTTTCGCATTCCGGAGCGCGAGATCAACGGCTCGCTTCTGCACCAGCGGAACGCGCTCGAGCGGCAACTCAACGCCGAGATCTCCACGCGCGACCATGATCCCGTCGAACGCGTCGACAATCTCCTCAAGATGTTCCACTGCCTCGGGCTTCTCGATCTTGGCGAGGATTGGCAGCCGTGCACCGTGCGCATCCATGATCCGATGGACGTCCTCGACATCCTTGGGTGATCGGACAAAGGAGAGCGCGATCAAATCCGCCCGCAGGTCGAGCGCCCACTGGAGGTCGGCAACATCCTTCTCAGAGAGGGTGGGCACGCTCACCGCGACGCCAGGGAGGTTGATGCCTTTGTGGTCGGAGAGCGCGCCGCCCTCCAGGACTCGGGTGACGACTTCGGTGTCCTCAACTGAAACGACCTGCAGCACGACTCGGCCGTCATCAATGAGGATGCGATCGTCTGGCTTCACATCGCGAGGCAATCCGTCGTAGGTCGTCGAGCTGCGGGTCTGATCGCCCGGAATGTCGTCGGTCGTGATCGCGAAGATGTCGCCGGGCGAGAGGTGGACCGGCCCGGTGGCGAACCGGCCGAGCCGGATCTTCGGACCCTGCAGGTCCACGAGCACAGCGGTGCCGTGGCCGGTCTCGTCGGCGGCCTGCCGGACCCAGCTGTATCGCTCCTCGTGCCCCGGATGCTCGCCATGGCTGAGGTTGAACCGCGCCACGTCCATGCCGGCTCCGATGAGGGCCCGGACCCGCTCGTACGAGGACACTGCCGGACCCAACGTGCAGATCATCTTCGCGCGACGCATTCGTCCACCCTAATGATCTCGCGTGTACGGAGGGCCGGCCACGCACGTCTGGCCACGGTCAGACCGCCGCAACGAAGAGCGCGCAGCGTCAGGCGACGCTCAGCTGACGATCCGTCGGCCGGATTGGGGCCGGCAGGTTGGTCTCACCGGTCAGGTATCTGTCAACAGCCGCGGCTGCCGAGCGACCTTCGGCAATAGCCCATACGACCAGCGACTGACCGCGGCCGGCGTCCCCCGCGACGAAGACACCCGGCACGTCGGTCGAGAAGTCCGCGTGCCGCGCGATCGAGCCGCGCTGGTCATATGAGACCCCGAGGTCAGTCAGCAGCGGTCCCCGCTCCGGACCGACGAAGCCCAGCGCCAGCAGGACGAGATCGGCGCGAAGCTCGCGCTCGGTACCGTCGATCGGCATGAAATCCGCGCCCACGGTTACCAGCCGCAGTCCGCGGACCCGGCCCGCCTCGTCGGCGAGAAACTCCTGGGTCCCGACTCCGTAGATGCGCTCGCCTCCCTCCTCGTGGGCGCTTGAGACCCGGAACAGCATGGGGTAGGTCGGCCACGGTTGCCCGGCCGGCCGTGACTCGGGCGGACGCGGCAGGATCTCCAATTGCGTCACTGACAGCGCACCTTGGCGATGGGCAGTGCCGACACAGTCGGCACCGGTGTCACCGCCGCCGATCACGACGACGTGGCGGCCGGCAGCGGAGAGTGGAGACTCGGGGATGTCGCCGGCGCAGACCCGGTTGGCCGGTGGCAGGTACTCCATCGCTTGATGGACCCCATCGAGCCCCCGTCCTGGGACGGGCAGCTCCCGCCACTGGGTAGCACCCACGGCGAGCACCACCGCGTCGTGGGATTCGCGGAGCTCTGTTACCGCAAGATCCGAGCCGACGTCGACGCCGGTGCGGAAGGTGACTCGCTCGGCCCGTAGCTGTGCGAGCCTGCGGTCGAGCACCGCCTTCTCCATCTTGAACTCGGGGATGCCGTAGCGGAGCAGCCCTCCAATCCGGTCAGCACGCTCATAGACCGTGACGGCGTGCCCGGCTCGGGCGAGCTGCTGCGCAGCAGCCAGCCCAGCGGGGCCGGACCCCACCACAGCGACGGCGCGACCTGTCGGCCTGGGTGGCGGGTGGGCTGCCGCCCACCCGGCACCGAGAGCGCGATCTGCGATGGCGAGTTCCACGTTCTTGATGGTCACCGGCTCGGCAGCAATCCCGAGGACGCACGCGGTTTCGCACGGGGCCGGGCACAACCTCCCGGTGAACTCAGGGAAGTTGTTGGTCGCGTGCAGCCGCTCCGCCGCCTCGTCCCACCGGTCGGTTCGGACCAGGTCGTTCCACTCCGGGATGAGGTTCCCGAGCGGGCATCCGGTGTGGCAAAAGGGGATGCCGCAGTCCATGCATCGGCCGGCCTGCTTGGAGACGATCGGCAGCAGCGCGCCCGGCTCGTACACCTCCCGCCAGTCGCGGACCCGCACATGCACAGGGCGGCGCGGCGGTAGCGCCCGGGGGGTGGTGAGGAAACCGCGAGGATCAGCCATGAGCCACCTCCCGCGCAGTGCAGCAACCACAGCGCCGGGTTCCCCGCGGAAACGCGCAGCGTTTTCGTGGGGTGGCGAAGCCGCGAGGATCAGCCATGCGCGGCCTCCATCATCAGCTCGGTGACGGCATCGTCGGACAGACCGTCACGCTCGGCTGCTGCGCGGGCCGCGAGCACTCGCTTGAAGTCCTCCGGAAGGACCTTGGTGAACCGCCGCGTTGCGTCCGGCCAATCGGCAAGCAGCGCTGCGGCAACCGACGACTCGGTCTCCTCGCCGTGGCGCCGGACGAGCTCGAGCAGCTCGGTCTCGTCGGTCTGGTCCAACGGCCCGAGTTCCACCATTGCGGCGTTGACCAGCGACGGGTCGAGGTCGAGGACGTACGCCACCCCGCCTGACATGCCGGCGGCGAAGTTGCGGCCGACCTGGCCGAGAACGACCACGAGGCCGCCGGTCATGTATTCGCAGCCGTGGTCCCCGACACCCTCGACAACTGCGGTCGCACCGGAGTTGCGTACGCAGAACCGCTCCCCGGCCATGCCCCGTACGAAGAGCTCGCCACCGGTTGCGCCGTAGGCCACCACGTTGCCGGCGACGACGTTGTGCTCCGCCGCAAATGGGGCCGCCCGGTCCGGGCGCACGACGACTCGGCCGCCCGACAGACCCTTGGCGAGGTAGTCGTTGGCATCCCCTTCCAGCCGCAAGGTGACCCCCACAGGCAGGAACGCCCCGAACGACTGGCCGGCCGAGCCGATGAAGGTGAAGTCGATCGTCTCGTCCGGCAGCCCGGCGCCGGCGTACCGCTTGGTCACCTCGTGGCCGAGCATTGTCCCGACGGTGCGATTGATGTTGCGGATCGGCAGCTGGGCACGGACCGGCTCGCCTGCATCGAGGGCGGGCCGCGCCAAGGTGACGAGCCGATGGTCGAGCGCTCGCGTCAACCCGTGGTCCTGGGCAGTTGTGCAACGTCGAGCCGCGTTCGCCGCGCGCTCAGGGACATGCAGAATCGGGCTCAGGTCAAGACCGGCGGCCTTCCAGTGGTCCACGGCCCGGGAGGTATCGAGCAGCTCGGCCTGGCCGACCGCTTCGGCGATACTGCGGAAGCCAAGCGCAGCCAGATACTCGCGTACCTCCTGCGAGATGTACTCGAAGAACGTCTCGACGAACTCGGGCTTCCCGGTAAAGCGCTTGCGCAGCTCGGGATTCTGGGTCGCGACCCCGACCGGGCAGGTGTCGAGGTGACATACCCGCATCATCACGCACCCGGCGACGACCAGCGGCGCGGTGGCAAATCCGAACTCCTCGGCGCCGAGCAGCGCCGCCACGATGACGTCACGACCGGTCTTGAGCTGACCGTCGGTCTGCACGACAATGCGGTCGCGCAGGCCGTTGAGCAGCAGCGTCTGCTGGGTCTCCGCCAGGCCGAGCTCCCACGGCATGCCCGCGTGCTTGATGCTGGTCAGCGGGGATGCACCGGTCCCACCGTCGTGCCCGGAGATGAGGACCACGTCGGCATGTGCCTTGGATACGCCCGCCGCGACCGTTCCGACGCCGACCTCGGCGACGAGCTTTACGTGGATCCGCGCGCTCGGGTTGGAGTTCTTCAGGTCGTGAATGAGCTGGGCGAGATCCTCGATCGAGTAGATGTCGTGGTGCGGTGGCGGTGAAATGAGCCCGACCCCCGGTGTGGAATACCGCGTCTTGGCGATCCACGGATAGACCTTCGCGCCGGGCAACTGGCCGCCCTCGCCTGGCTTCGCGCCCTGCGCCATCTTGATCTGCAGGTCACTCGCGTTGGTGAGGTATTCGGCCGTGACGCCGAACCGGCCGCTGGCGACCTGCTTGACCGCCGACCGCCGCAGCGGGTCGTGCAGCCGTTCTGGGTCCTCGCCGCCCTCGCCCGTGTTCGACCGGCCGCCGAGCCGGTTCATCGCGATGGCGAGCGTCTGATGAGCCTCGAGCGAGATGGAACCGTAGGACATCGCACCCGTGTTGAATCGCTTGACGATCTCGCCGACTGGCTCGACCTCGTCGATCGGCACGGGCGGCCGCAGCCCCTCCCGTAGCCGGAAAAGGCCACGCAAGGTCATCAGGCGTGCCGACTGCTCGTCGACTCGCTGTGTGTACTGCTTGAAGATCTCGTACTGCCGAGTCCTGGTGGCATGCTGCAGCCGGAAGACCGTCTCGGGATCGAACAGGTGTGGCTCGCCCTCCCGCCGCCACTGGTACTCGCCACCCACCTCGAGCCTGCGGTGGGGCGGCGTTCTGCCGTACGCCCGCTGATGCCTGCGCCGCACCTCCTCGGCGATCTCGTCGAGACCGATGCCGCCGAGCCGGGACGTCGTACCGGTGAAGTAGGCCTGCACGAGATCCTCGCCGAGACCGAGCGCCTCGAAGATCTGGGCGCCGGTGTATGACGTGACGGTCGAGACGCCCATCTTCGACATGACCTTGAGGACGCCTTTGGCGTATGCCTTGACGAGATTCCGCCGTGGCGCGGTCGTTTCGCTCCCACTCGTTCCGCCGAACTCCTCGGCTGAGTTCAGGGCGACATACGGATGCACGGCGTTCGCGCCGTAGCCCAGCAGGAGCGCGATGTGATGGACCTCGCGTGCGTCCCCAGCCTCGACGACCACGCCGACCCTCGTTCGTGTCCTCTCCCTCACCAGGTGGTGGTGGACAGCACCGGTCAGCAGCAGCGACGGGACCGGGGCATGGTCCGCGTCGGCGCCGCGGTCGGAAAGAACGAGGACGACAGCACCGTTGTCGATGGCCGCGCTGGCCTGCGCACACACCTCTGTAAGGCGCTTGCGCAGCGAGGCACCGCCGCCGGCCACCGGATAGGTCGCAGCGATCGTGGTTGCGGGAAAGCCATGAAGCCGCCGCACCGCAGCGAGGTCCGTTCGGTCCAGGACCGGGTAAGGCAAGACGATCTGGCGACAGGCTTCCGGACCTGGCGCAAGCAGGTTGTCCTGCGGACCGAGGCGGACCTGCAGCGAGGTGACCAGCTCCTCCCTGATGGCGTCGAGCGGCGGATTGGTCACCTGCGCGAACAGTTGCGTGAAGTAGTCGAAGAGCAGCCGCGGGCGTTCGGAGAGGACTGCCAGCGGTGTATCGGTGCCCATCGAACCGATCGGTTCCGCGCCATTGCTCGCCATGGGTGCGAGCAGTACACGAAGCTCCTCCTCCGTGTAACCGAACAGCCGCTGCTGGTGCAGCAGCGCCGACCGGGGCGCCGCCAGCTCCCGTGTCGTCTGGGGCGCTGTTAGCTCCCGCGTCGTTTGGGGCTCTGGCTGCTCGGCCGGCCGCGTGTGGGTGCCGTTTACTCGATCCCCGAGCGCATGAATGTGCCCTTCACCCCGACCTATGGGGTGAAGGTGCCCTTCATGCGAAGCGGGGGCGGGGGCGGGCGCTGGGGCGGGGGCGAGGGTGCGGGCGGGTGAGGGCGGCGGGAGCTCGGTGAGGTTGGCGTCGAGCCAGGCCTGGTAGGGCTGGGCCGCGGCGAGCCGGGCCTTGATCTCGTCGTCCTCGATGATGCGGCCGGCATCGAGGTCCACGAGGAACATCCGGCCGGGCTGCAAACGGCCCTTGCGGACCACCCGGGCTGGCTCGATGTCCAGCACTCCCGCCTCCGACGCGAGGACGACCAAGCCGTCGTCGGCTACCCAGAAACGCCCAGGCCGCAGCCCGTTGCGGTCGAGCACCGCACCGACCAGGGAGCCATCGGTAAAGGTGATGCTGGCCGGGCCGTCCCACGCCTCCATCAGGCCGGCGTGGTAGGCGTAGAACGCTCGCCGCGCCGGATCCATCCGAGCGTCGTTCTCCCACGCTTCGGGGATCATCATCAGGACCGCGTGTGGCAGCTCATACCCGCCGAGCGTCAACAGTTCGAGCGCCTCGTCGAAGGAGGCAGAGTCGCTGGCGCCCGGCGTGAGGACAGGGAAGAGGTCGGCGAGGCGGCCGGGGATGTGCGCGGTGGCCAGCGCGGCTTCCCTGGCACGCATCCAGTTCCGGTTCCCCATCACCGTATTGATCTCGCCGTTGTGGGCGATGAATCGGTACGGATGGGCGAGCGGCCAGCTTGGGAACGTATTGGTCGAGAACCGCGAATGGACCAACGCCAGCGCACTGGCAAACCGCGGATCGCTCAGATCAAGGAAGAACGGCTGGAGCTGATCGGGCGTGAGCATGCCCTTGTAGACCAGTGTCCGGGCGGACAGGCTCGGAAAGTACGCCCCGGTCTCGCGTTCGGCTCGCTTCCGCAGTCGGTAGGTCCGCCGGTCGAGGCCGAGACCTGTCTCGCCCGCGCAGCCGCGGACGAAGACCTGCCGGATCCGCGGCATGACCTGCCGTGCGGTGGTGCCGACGATCCCAGCACGGACCGGCACGTCGCGCCAGCCGAGCACCGCGAGCTTTTCCTCGGCGGCCAGCTCAGCGATGCGGGCGACCGCCGGCCCGTCATCGTCAGGCAGAAAGACCAGCCCCGCCGCGTACGACCCTGCCGGCGGCAGCTCGAAGTCGACAGCAGTCCGCAGAAAGGCATCCGGAATCTGAACGAGGATCCCGGCGCCATCGCCGGAGTCTGGCTCGCTTCCCGACGCGCCGCGATGCCGCAGGTTGCGCAGCGCGGTGAACGCGTGGTCGACGATTTCCCGGCTCGGGTCGCCGCTAAGCGTCGCCACGAAGGCGACGCCGCAGGAGTCATGCTCGTGGCGACCGGTGTAAAGGCCCTGGGGCGGCGGGGCAGGCATGCGCTCTCCCGTCGTCTCGGTGACGACCAGATCAACACCGGGACGACGCTGGCCCGCCGGGCGGGGCCTCCAGATCGAAAGTCTGGACCGCCTTACGCCGCTGCCCGCAGAGTAGCGGAGAGCACCTCACAGATCCCCCATGTTTCACCGGTTGAGACGGGGCGCGTTCGGCGGATTCACCCACGTCTACCGCGGGACCAAGACGGGGTTCGGCACCAGAGTTCTCCCCGGCGTGCCGATCCCGCTCAAAGGATCTTGCCCCAAGTCTGCCCCAGAGCTTCCGTCGGTGCGGGCGCACCCCCGACCGACGATGGCACCGGCGAGGGTGCGCTGGCGGTGCACGAGGCTCTGATGAGGGGCCGGTGCTCATGTGGCCTGGGCCGCCACGCGAGCTAGCCCGATGGCGATCCCTCTCCATTGTCGCTGGCCGCCGTCCTCACCTTTCGCTAGGAAGGCTCCCTCAGCCGCCGTCGTGCCAGACAGCGCACCCCCAGGCCGACGATGGCACCGGTGAGGGTGCGCTGGGGTGCACGAGGCTTGGGTGAGGGCCGCTGGCTCATGTGGCCTCCGCCGCACGCCCAATCCTTGCGCGATCAGGCGAACGATCAAGCGATGTGCGTAGAACCCGACTTTTCGACCAATCGCGATCAGACATTGTGCGGTGACCATGACGCTGGGGCCGTTTTCGTCCAGCTGAGCGCACATTGGCTGATCGCACCTTGTCGAAAAGTCAGGTTGCACGCACGACGCCTGATCCCCATCGGCGGACGTTTGCTCGGCGGAGGCCAAGTCCCCGGTAGTGGTCTAGTAACGCGCTGACCACCGCGTTATCCGGGTTGGAGGTTAAGCGGGTGACGGCGCGGGCGTCATCTCCTCGTCGGGTTCGGGAGTCGACTGATGACCCTCCACAGGGCCAAGAAACTTCGGTCCACCGTCCACAGCATGCTGCGCACCGCGGGTGCGCCGGACGATAAGCCGCCACGCTCTCGACATGAATAAGGCGCTGGATGACTTCCTGTCCGGTCAACCTGTCGCCACCCGGCGGGAATTGTTAGAGCTTGCCCCATCTCATGTGATCGACCACGCGATTCGTCGTGGCGAGCTCGAGCGGATTCTGCCGGGAACGTACATGCTGACCCGGGCGCCCATCAGCCGGTCGGACGGTCTGCTCACGACAGGCCTGCGGTTTGTCGGCGGACACGGAGCGCTCAGCCATATAACAGCCTTACGGCTTTGGGGGTTGCCGGCACCCGACTCTGACCAGGTCCATGTCACTGTGCCAGACCGGATACAGCCGAGAACGGTCGGCGTCATCGTTGTGCACCGGCGTCGCGGTTTCTCGGTCGGCCATCCACATACGGTCGTACGAAGCGGCTTAGAGGTGGTCCGACTCGAGCGCGCGGTCGTCGAGAGCTGGGGAACCGTCGACAGGACCGATGAGCGTCGCGCTCCGGTCATCGCCTCCGTCGGCGACCGGCGAAGCACCGTGGACCGCCTGTTCGCGGAGGCTTCGTCGATCCCGAATCTTCCCGGTCGCAGCAAGCTGCTCGGGCTCCTGGATCTCCTCCGCGACGGCTGCCGAAGCGAGCTCGAAGTGTGGGGACACCTGCACGTCTTCGACCACCCAGACCTGCCCTACCCGCGGCGGCAGCTGCAACTGAAGGTGGGCGCTCGAACGATCTACCTGGATGTCGCCTACGAAGCCGAGAGAGTGAACGTCGAGCTCGATGGTGCGAAGTATCACTTCGGACCAGTCCATCGCGAGCGTGACATGCGACGGGATGCCGCTCTCGCCCGGCTGGGATGGCTAACGGTCCGGTTCTCGCATAATCGCCTTGTCGCCGATGCGGATCAGATTCGTCGTGAGCTGCTCGCCATCCTCGTGCAGCGTCGCCGCCAGCTTGGAGTCGTCGCCGGTGTCGGCACGGCCTAGGGCGTGCTGCGGGGTGTCGGCCTGACCGGTGCACCCCGTCGATCCCGGGCATGCACGGGCCCTTTGATTGGTCAGCTGGTTGTCGCGCAGCACAGCGGATGAGGCACTTCCGACTCAGGACGACGACCGGACTGAGCGAACATCACGACTGCTGGAGGGTGCTGTGGCGACCGCCGGGTGACCAGGAGGCAAAGCTGGAGCGAGCCGCTCGGCCTGAATGACTGACGTGACGAAGGACATCTTCGTTCTCAGAGCCGTGGAACGAGGCGCGCCTCGTTGGGCGGACATCAGGACGCTGCGGGTACGGCTCCTGCCGAACGCACGCACACCCTCGACCGGGTCAGCCCAGGCCGGCGTCGACAAGGGAGCCGAAGACGTAGGTGATGCCGGCGGCGGCGGCGCCAAGGACGAACTGGCGCAGCCCGCTGTACCACCACGAGCGAGCGGTGACCCGCGACACCAGCGCGCCGCACAGGAACAGGCCGGCCATCGACAGAGCCAGCGCGGGCCAGACCGACGTCGCCCCTAGGAGGTACGGAAGGACGGGGATGAACGCACCGACCGCGAAGGACAGAAACGACGAGAACGCGGCCACCCACGGTGATGGTAGGTCGTGTGGGTTAATGCCGAGCTCTTCCCTGGTGTGGATCTCCAATGCCCGCTCCGGATCGCGCGAAAGCTGCTCGGCGACCTTGTCCGCCAACTCCTTGTCCACACCGCGGGCTACATAAAGCTGAGCCAGCTCAGCCTGTTCTGCCTGTGGCCGCCGATGCAGCTCCGCCCGCTCAATCTGGATCTCGGCGAGGGCAAGCTCGGACTGCGACGCGACCGACGTGTACTCCCCCGCCGCCATCGAGAAAGCCCCGGCGACCAGGCCGGCCAGTCCTGCGAGTGCGACGATGTTCGGGTCGCCCTGTCCGCCGGCGACACCGGAGATCAACGCCACATTCGATACCAGACCGTCCATGGCACCGAAGACGGTCGGGCGTAGCCATCCGCCGGTCACATCACGGTGCGAGTGGTGGATCTCCGGCTGGGGCTGGCGGACGTCCGCGCCTGGCTTCGCGATCTCGCTACTCACGCACCCTCCTCAACCGGGCCTCATCCCTCAACCGGGCTCGTCCGGACGACTGCGGGATGTGCCGGGCTCCCCGCCGCTGCTCACCGGAACCGTCTTCGCGTCGCTGTTCCGATCCGCTCCGGGACGATCAGAACCTGGTTCGCCGGCTGGACTCGACTCCCGGTCTCGGCCGGATTGCGGGCCACCCGCGCTGGGTCCCGGCAAGGCCGCCAGGTCCTCTCTCCCCGGTCGCTCTCTGGACGAGACCACGATGTAGGTCACCGC
>JBKPTD010000129.1:0-21305 GCA_046735375.1 Actinomycetota bacterium
TCGCGCCGCATACCACACGTGGCTCGCTCCCGCGTCGAACATCAACGGTAGCGGAAGGCATCCTTCCGGAGAGACGCAGCGGCGCGCGACGTCCTCAAGCCGTCAGCCGCCCTGGGTCGTCATCGAAGATGAACAGCTGCAGGATCGGGGTGTTGCGCAGCGCCCACAGCGCCCACGTGGCGGCGGTCAGCGGGCCGACGTCGACACCGGTGCCGAATCCGATCGGTGACTGCGCGGGGACGGTTTCTCGTCGGCTACTTCGCCACCGTCGAGGCGATCAACGATCAGGGCCGCCCGATCGAGCTCGCCGACTTGGTGATCGAGTGAGTGATGCCCGCGGTCGACAGGGGCTAGGACCGCTTGAGGATGCGACGCATCGGCGGCGAGAACCAATCGGGTGGCTGGTACTCGCGCGGCCGGTGGTACCACCGGATCCTCTTCGCCCGGCGCCCCTTCGCCGGTCGCAGTTCCCACCTTCGGCCGGCGTTGTCGACGACAAGTAGCCAACTGACCTCACACCAGATGGGGCGGACGGGGCTGAGCCCGAGCCCGCCTTCGGGTGCCGTATGCGCGACGTTGGCTGGGGCAGGGGTGCCGGCGTTGTCCCAGGTCTGTTGCGGCGGGACGCTGATGTCGTAGAGGAACTGCTTCACAACGGGGGAACCGGCGGCCTCTATGTGTGCCTCGCCGACCAGCCACGTTGTGTGGATCTCGTACGCGAGCATCTTGACCTCGACGGGGAGCTCACTCGCATTGCGGATATAGGGCTGGGTGCTGACCTCGTAGCTCAGGAACTCGCGCCACGTGCCGGCTGGCTCGGCCCACGCGCCGATGAGATCGACTTGCGCGCGTTCCGCGTTGGTCCGGTCAGTGCGGAAGATGCGATACGCCAGCAGCAGCGAGAACGCGCCAAGCCACGCCGGCAGGCTCCCGAGATCAACGTCTTTCCAGTCCCAGTCCAGCGATGGCATGGGGCAACATAGCAGCGTTCATGCTGCGATTCCGGTCAGCCTCAGAGCGGAGCGGTCCCGGCGCCGGGATTGGAGTCAAGCGCTCGCCGGGACCGCGCTCATCGGCCACGGAGCGCCCGCCACTCGCCGCGGACCCGGGTCGCCAGCGTCGGTCTAGGCGCACTGGCAGACAGGTAGACGATCGAGCCTGAGCGTTCGGACGCCGTCCGGACGCCGTCAAGCAGGCCACCGGGTCGGAGGTACGTCTCACCGCCGACGACGGGGTCCGCCACCGCCATTGGCATGGTGTCAGCCGGTGGCGTCGGGCGGATGGCAGGCACCGACGCCGCCAGGTTGAAGTTCAGTCCTCGCGGTGGACCGATCGTGCTCGGGGCGGGGTCGGACGGCAATGCCACCGCGACGCCGGTGCCGGGCGCCCGGGCGGCCGCCTGGTGGTATTCGGTGGACGCGACCGCGCCGGCCGCCACAGCGGCCTTTGCGTACGCAAGCAGCTCGGGCTGGTCTGAGGCGGTCATCGGTACATCCCCCTGCTGACGCGTCTTTCCGGGACACCGCGGTCCATCGCGGCAACCATTCGAGCCGTCTGGATCAGCTCGTCTTCCTCGGCCTGCTTCTTCGCCCGCGACGCCGTCAGCTGCTTAGCGGCGACCTCGGCCTGGGTCGGCGCTGTCACATCCGCCGAGAGATCCGCCTTGAGCTTGGCCTGCCACTTGCGGAACGCCTGCCGCTCCCGACCCGCAGCCAGCGCGTCCTCGTGATCCTGCTGGGCCGAGACGAGGGCGACGAATTCGGCGGGTGTGTGACCCAACGCCTCGTGCCGCAACCGCCGCGGACCCGCGAGGTCCTCGCCGCGCTGTACGGCGTCCTGGATCGCGGACTCGAGCGCGGCCTGCTGCCACGCCTCGCTGTGAACCTGCCGGCGGACCGCCTCGGCCCGGTCGCGGGCGGCCTCGGCTTGCTCGAGCATCGCGATCAGCCGTTGGGTGCCCGGCGACATGCGCGCCCGGATCGAGCCGTCGAACCCGCCGTCACCACGCTTCATGAATCCTCCTCGATCTCGCGCACCGCATCAGCCGCCTCGACGTAGAAAGAAATCGCACGGCGCACGAGCGCGCCCGCACTTCGGTCCTCGGCCTCGGCGAGCTCGTCCACGCGCTCCCGTAGGTCGTCCGGCAGCCGGACATTCAGCGTCGACATGGGGCACAAGCTAGCAGAGGATGGCCGTAAATCTTGCGGTGATCATGCCATCTGACCGGAGGATTTTCGCCCCCTCTCCGCTTGGAGAGAAAAAACGGCTGTGGTGGGAGTCAAAGTGCGTCAACTGTTCGATGATTTTCTTCACGTCATCTCTCACCGAACCCGAGGAACGCGGCATCGCCCGGCGAGCACGCCGGGCACCAGCGCTTACCGTCGTCGCTGATCTTGTGCGCGACGAGGCGCAGGTCTCGGCCACAGCGAGCGCAGCGATAATCGGTCATGGTTCCTCCACGAGCTCGCCCTCGACGACGTCTTCGCCGGGTATGTCGATGAGTTCGTCGGGTTGGTGGCCGAACACGACGACGTGTGCGCGGCGCCCGTCCTGGTCGGGCAGGTAGTAGCCGCGGCAGCGTGAGCAGGTGAGGGCCGGCTCGCGGATGGTCGGCATCGGCCCGGCTCGCGAATAGTCGATCGCGGTGGGTTTCGGGGTGCGGTTCATCGCTGACTCGTCTCTGGCGTGGGTGGGGAGGATGCATCTACCCCACTCGGCGCGGCCGGCAGTACGCATCGTGCGTGGACCCATTCGCCGGCTCGGTAGGTGATGAGCTGTCCGGTCGAGATCCAGCCGTTGCAGAGTGGGCAGCGAGACGAGCGGCGGGCCTTGCGGACGCGGGGCGTGGTGGTGGCCGTCATGGCTGCGCCTCGCCGGAAGTAGTTGCTTCCGTCAGCGCCTCTTCGCCGGGCACCATATGGTGCCCCTCCTGCGCCTTTTCGTTAGGCACGCTAGCGTGCCTATCCTGCGCCTCTTCGGTACGTGAGTAGGTGCTCACGTAGTCGGTAGGCGTGACGCCACGCCTACTCTCTTCCGAGCCCGCAGCGGCACCGTTGCTACCGGCCGCCTCTTGTTCGCGGATCCAGTCCCAGAGCGCTTCGGCTTGCCGCCGGCGTTCTTTGTCCCCGTTGAATAGATCGAATCCGATGGCCTCTGGCTCCCCTACCACCTTGCTGTCCGTTACTACGGATTGGCTTATTCCTGTTATTGGTTCCTGTTCTGGTTCCTCTTGGTTCCTAGGGGTGTCTCGGTGAGACACCCAGTTTGCGTCTCGGTGAGACACCCAGTTGGGTGTCTTGTGGAGACACCCTGTGGGTGTCTTGTGGAGACACCCAGTCGTCCAGGAGCGTCCCGCTGACCTTCGGCGCGTATGCGACCAAGTCGGCCAGACCGAGGTTGAGCCGGTATGCCTGCCGGTGGCCCGTGTGGGCCTTCGTCATCCGCTCGATCGCACCCAGCTTCACGAGCTTGGCGACACGGCGTTGAACGATCCGGTACACCACCGCCCGGCGTTTCCGGGCCTTCTCGTCGTCGTCGGTGGGGACTTCGAGCCCGAGCCCGAACGCGAGATCCTCGCGGCCGGCGAAGTAGAGCCGTGCCGGGTACTTGCCGTTCGGCTCGTCCAGCGATCTGAGGGCCATGTAGGCCAGTGCGCGCATCTGATCGTCGGGAAGATGCCCCCAGAGCGCGAAGGCGGCGGCCACGTTCGACGCACCCATTAGTCGCCGCCTCGAGGGCAGCCGGTGAGGTGCGGGATTCTGTGGGGGGTCTCGGATATGGTCTCAACAGGACTTGTGGTCCCGTTGGAACGCGCCGGATCCCCGCCGGCGCGTTCTTTCATGCGACGTCGCCGCCGGTGGGGATACGGCGCTCGAGCCGGATCAGGTCGTCCGGGTTGATGCGGATGAGTTGGTTCCCGACGCGGTAGGCCGGGAGCATGTCGGCGGCGATGTACCGACGGACGGTGCGGGTGCTTACGCCGAGGTATTCGGCGGCTTCGGTGATGCTGACGCGGGGCTGCGGGCGGGCATGCTGGTCGGCCTGGGACGGGTGGGCGGTGGGCATCGCGGTCTCTCCCGAGATACGCGAACGCCGAGCAACGAAGGCCCATCTTGAACCTGTCGTCACTCGGCGCCTCGAGGTCGATCACGCGCCGTTTGCCCTAGCTCGCGCCGCTCTCAGTCGGTCGCGCCCTCATCCGTTGCCGCGCATCCGCGGACCTGCAGTCAGGGCTAGCACTCGGTGTCCAGTTGTGAGATCAACGGTACGGATTGGTGTCCGGCGTTGTCAAAGCGCGGGCCGTCCTAGGGCTGTCGATCTGGCCCGTCTATGGCCCGCCGATTCTGTGATCTTCAGAATATGGGCCCTGACCTGCGGAAACGCTGGTGGGCGATACTGGGATTGAACCAGTGACCTCTACCGTGTCAAGGTAGCGCTCTCCCACTGAGCTAATCGCCCGAACTGATGCGAGGCGGAGGCGGGAATCGAACCCGCGTACAGGGCTTTGCAGGCCCTTGCCTAAGCCACTCGGCCACTCCGCCGGGCCGAGGTCCCTACGGAAGCCGATCGGCACCTCCGAGCGGACGACGGGACTCGAACCCGCGACCCTCACCTTGGCAAGGTGATGCTCTACCAACTGAGCCACGTCCGCGTGCCGTCCGGGACACTTCCCGGCGCGCGCACTGCACTTTAGCCCATCCCGCCGTCCGTCCCCAACTCGGTTCGGCCTCGCGGATGGGGCCCCCGATCTTGCGTCCGCGGCATTGCCAACGTGATCGCGCGGGCGAACACTGCGAGCTGTCTGAGCGCTAGGCCGAGGACGAATGCCAGGCCGCGATCAGGCTGGTCGAGGGAGTGTGCCGATCTGATCGGCGTACCAGGTGACCCCGGCGACATGCTCAGCGATCTCGCGGAGCGTCCAGGCCGGGGTACGGGGGCGGTCCCACTCAGCCGGTCCAGCGGAGGCGAAGCGGAGTTCGTAAAGCTGCGCCAGCCGGGAGAGCCGCGACCGAGCCTCTGCCAGGTCGACCTCGGTGAACCGGGTCCAATCGGAGTCGATCGTTACCGTCCTGCCATACCAACTGTCCGGGATCGTCGGTGCGCCAGCGAGCAGCGCCTCGACCTCCGCAAGGTGGTCGAGCAGGTGATCCTGCACCCGGCGCAGGGCCTTGTGCGGGGTCCAGACATTCTCGTCGGTCGCAACCGGCCGTCCATCCCAGGCATACCACGTCGAGGCGATCTTCAGTACGTGCTCGACGGCGGGTCCGACCAGCGAGCCGGGATTGCCGCCGGACCCGTCGGCCGGGCTGCTAGCGCTGTGCGCGGAGCCATCGGGAAATCGGCTGGCGATACTGTCGGCGGTCGATGTCATGCTTCGACGCTAGAGCGAACATCCTTCACCTACGGTCAAACTATGACAGCCTCCTACGACGCCGACGTGGCTCCCGTCGCCGGCCTGATCGGCGAGCCGACGCGCGCGGCCATCCTGAGCGCCCTTATGTCGGGGACCGCACATGCCGCCGGCGAACTCGCGCGACATGCCGGCGTGAGCCCGGCGACCGCGAGTTCGCATCTCGGGCGATTGCTCGACGGCGGCCTGGTCACGGTGGAGAAGCAGGGGAGGCACCGCTATTACCGGCTGTCCAGCACGAGCGTCGCGGCAGTACTGGAAGCCCTCGCGCACATCAGTCCGCGAGTGCCTCCTGTCGGGCTGCGGCAGGTCCGGGCGTCTGAGGCGCTGCGCCGGGCACGCAGCTGCTACGACCACCTCGCAGGTTGGGCGGGTGTCGCGCTCTATCGATCCCTCGTCGACAAGGGTTGGCTGAGCGACGGCGGCGCGACGCTAACCCGGTCCGGTGAGGCCGCCCTTGAGGCGCTTGGCATCGAAATAGCATGGCTGCGTCACGGCCGCCGCCCGCTGGTCAGATCGTGCCTGGACTGGACTGAGCGCCGCCCGCATCTGGCGGGCGCAGTCGGAGCGGCCCTGCTTACTTACGCGCTGGATCGCCAGTGGCTGGGCCGGATCCCTGGACAGCCGCGCGCGTTGCGAATCACTCACGAGGGCGAATATGGCCTGGCCGCGGCCTTCGGTCTCGACCCTGAAGGATGGTCGACCGAATCCCCCAGCGAGGCTGCCAGGATGGCCGCCGCGAACCGTTCATCTGGCATCGCACCAGCTCATCAACCCTCGCTTTCGGACCCGGTGGCCGCCCGATAGGCTCGCCGCGCCCAAGACACCCCTTGATGGCTGTCCAGATGTGGACGGCCCCAGATTTTGCAGGCAGGGAGCATCCGTGAGCGTGCGTCGCGGCACCTTACTTCTCATAGCGGTCCTCGCTGGTGCAGGCCTCGTGGCCTGTGGTGGAGACGACGACAGCAGTGGCGGGTCGAGCATTGCCAGCCTGAGCGCAGACGAGATCCTGGCCAAGACAAAGACCGCAGTGTCGGCTGCGAAGTCCGTTCATGCCAGCGGCGACACCATCGGCGACGACGGCAAGAAGGTGAGGGTTGACTTCCGGCTCTCTGACGGAGGTACCACCGGCAGCGTGACGGCCCAGGGCGCGACGATCGAGATCCTCGTCGTCGGCCGGGACTTCTACATGAAGGCGAGCAAAGACGCGTGGGAGACCCTGACCGGCGAGGCGGCCGCGGGCGAGCTCCTGGCCGGGCGATACGTGAAGGTCCCCTCCACGCAAGAGGGCTTCAGCGGGATCGAGAGCCTTGCCGACTGGGACTCTTTCGTCAAGGAGGCTCTCACCCCGGAAGGCACCCCGACGAAGGGAGAAACCAAGCAGCTTGGCGGTGCCGAGGTGGTTGGCCTGGTTGACAGCAAGGACGGCGGCACCTTGTGGATCCCGACTGAAGACGACCCGCTTCCGGTGCAGGCCGACGCCTCTGACGGCACCGTTATGAAGTTCACCGAGTGGGGTGCGCCCGTCTCGGTGAAGGCACCGGCTCCGGAGGAGGTTATCGACCTGGGCGAGCTCAACCGCTAAGCAGCAGCTCACTGCAGGCATAGAAGGACCGCCAGGTACGAGCCGGCGCTGCGGGCGTGAAAAGGTTCCCTCTATGGGAGTTGTGACCGTCAACGGCGACGCGCTCACCGTCGAAGATCTCGTCGCGGTGGCCCGCGGCCGCACCAGAGCCGAGCTCGACCCAAAGGTCGAGGAGCGGATGGAGCGTAGCCGGGCTGTGGTCGTCGATGCCGTAGACCAAGGCAAGATCATGTACGGCATCACGACTGGCTTCGGCGCCCTCGCTGACACGCATATCGGCCGTGCCGACCTTGAGGCTATGCAGCTCGCGCTTGTCCGCTCGCACGCGGCGGCGGTTGGCCAGCCGCTGCCCGACGATGTCGTCCGGGGCTTGCTTCTCCTTCGCGCGAGGACGCTCGCGGCCGGTTACTCCGGAGTCCGCGCGGATTTGCCGCGGCGGCTTCTTGAGCTGCTCAGCCGAGACCTGCTTCCGGTGATCCCGGGCAAGGGATCCGTCGGCGCGTCCGGCGATCTCGCGCAGCTCGCACATCTGGCGCTTCCTCTCGTCGGCGAAGGACGGCTGCGGCGACCCGGTGCGACGGGCGAGATGGTGTACGGGCGACCTGCGGCCGAGCTGCTCGCCGAAGAGCATCTCGAGCCGCTCACCTTGGCGCCCAAGGAAGGGCTGTCGCTGATCAACGGCACCGAGCCGATGCAGGTATTGTTGGCGCTCGCCATCGACGAGGCAGAGCTGCTCACGAAGGTCGCCGACCTGGCCTGCGCGATGTCGATCGAGGCGCTCCTCGGCACCGACCGGCCGTACGACGAGCGCGTCCAGGTCATCCGGCCGCACCCAGGGCAGCTCGCCAGCGCGGCCAACTTGCGCATGCTCCTTGCCGGTTCTGCGCTGATGGCGAGCCACCGGGAAAGTGACCACGCCGTCCAGGACTCCTATGCCCTGCGGTGTGCACCTCAGGTACACGGCGCCGCCAGGGATGTGGTCGCGCATGCCCGCCGCACCATCGAGATCGAGCTCGGCGCGGTCGTGGACAACCCCGTGATCGTGCCCGATGGCGAGGTGATGTCGACGGGGAACTTCCACGGCGAGCCGCTCGCCTTCGCCGGTGACATGCTCGCGATCGCGCTGGCCGAGCTGGCCTCCATCTCCGAGCGGCGCACCTATCGCCTGCTCGACCCGGCGGTGTCACGCGGGCTGCCGCCCTTCCTCGCGCCCGCGGCAGGAACCAACTCCGGCTACATGATCGCGCAGTACACCGCCGCCTCACTGGTCAGCGAGAACAAGGTGCTCGCCCACCCCGCCAGCGTCGACACCATTCCGACCAGCGGGAACCAGGAAGACCACGTCTCCATGGGCTGGACGTCGATGCGCAAGCTGCACGACGTGCTCGCCAACGTCCGCAGCGTCCTCGCGGTCGAGGTCATCACCGCCGCACAAGGAATCGACTTTCGCATGCCGATCGCCATGCCGGCGCCAGTAGTGGCGGCGGTCCACCGGCGCCTGCGCGAAACCGTTGAGCCGATGGTGACCGACCGCTATATCGCTGACCAGATCGACGCCGCAGCCGCATGCCTTCCCGAACTCGTGGCCGCCGCCGAGTCGACGAGCGGCCGGCTTGCCTGACCGCAAGCACGGTCTCCCCTCGGGAAAGCGTGTCGTGATCGATGGTGGTGGCAATGGCGGTGGTTCATGGTGATCATCGATAGTGATCTGCCGCCGCTGGCGTGGGTCGGGGGGCGGCTCGCGACCGGCCTAGTTGACGTCACCTCCGACCTGTCGGCCCTCGACTCGGCCGGGTTCTGGGCCGCCGTGGTGACGTACGAGCGGGAGATCACCTGCGCCCGGTTCGACCACGTCCGTTCGGTCCCGCTGCCTGGCCTGCGTCCGCGCTGGCAATGGCGTGGCCCGGCGCTGACCGACTGGGCCTCGTCTATGGACCAAGGGGAGTACGTCGCGGCGGTCGACAAGATCCGCTCCTACATCGCCGGCGGCGATGTCTATCAGGCGAACCTCTGCCGGGTCCTCTCCGCCCCGCTGCCCGAACCCTCGCGGACCGACGTCGTCGGTCTCGGCCGCTTGCTGGCCCGCGGCAACCCTGCACCGTACTCCGCCGTCGTCCGGCTGCCGCGGCGGGGCATCCAGATTGCCAGTGCGTCACCCGAGCTCTTCCTCCGCCGCCGCGGCAGTGCCATCGCGTCCAGTCCGATCAAGGGCACCGGGCGCACCGCCGACGAGCTCCTGGAGAAGGACTATGCCGAGAACGTGATGATCGTGGACCTCGTTCGCAACGACCTCGGTCGGGTGTGCGAGGTCGGCTCGGTTGCTGTCCCCGCGCTGTACAAGATCGAGGCGCATCCGGGGCTGGTCCACCTCGTCTCCACGGTCTCTGGTCAGCTGCGATCCGGCATCGGGTGGTCCGAGATCATGGACGCAACATTCCCACCGGGATCGGTGACCGGAGCACCCAAGTCGAGCGCGTTGCGCATCATCTCCGAGTTGGAGTCGGCGCGGCGCGGCCCTTATTGCGGCGCGATCGGCTGGGTCGACGCGGAGCGGCGGGAGGGCGAGTTCGCCGTCGGTATCCGTTCCTTCTGGCGAGAAGGTGGGGAGCTCCGGTTCGGCACCGGCGCCGGCATCACCTGGGGGTCCGATCCGCTACTGGAGTGGGAGGAGACCGAGCTGAAGGCAGCGAACCTGCTCGCTGTTGCGTCTAGTGGTCGCGCCGACCACTAGTTCGGACAGACTGCTGCCCTGACGACGCAGGAGGGAGAGGCGCCGATGACGGTCTGGATCGATGGCGCTGTACGGGTGGATGACGATGCGAGCGTGTCGGTTTTCGACCACGGGTTCACGGTCGGCGACGGCGTGTTCGAGACCGCGAAGGTGACCGGAGGCGCGGTCGTCGCGCTCACCCGGCACCTGCACCGGCTCACGCGCAGCGCAGCCGCATTGGGTCTGCCGCCCGTCGATGAGGATCACGTGCGTGCCGGGGTTGCGGCGACGCTCGGCGGGAGCGAGGTCCCGGATCCTGGGCGCCTGCGCATCACGTACACCAGCGGAGTGGCACCACTCGGTTCGGATCGTGGCGACGCCGGTCCGACGCTCGTGGTGGCGCTGGCGGCGGCGCGACCTTGGCCGCCATCGGCTGCCGCAGTGACGGTTCCGTGGACACGCAACGAGCGATCGGCGGTCGCCGGGGTGAAGACCACCTCTTACGCGGAGAACGTCGTGGCGCTGGCTTACGCAAGGAACCGCGGAGCCAGCGAGGCGATCTTCGGGAACACCCGTGGCAGCCTCTGCGAGGGCACCGGGTCCAACGTCTTCGCCGTTTACGGGGACCGCGTGATCACGCCCCCACTGTCGTCCGGATGCCTGGCCGGCATCACCCGAGGGCTCTTCCTTGAATGGTCGGCCGACACGACGCCCATGGGCGTCAAGTCGGTGGAGGAGGCAGATCTATCCCTTGCGGAGCTGCGTGGTGCAGACGAGGTCTTCCTCACCTCAGCCACTCGCGATGTCCAGCCGCTACACGAGCTCGACGGCCAAGCGCTACCTGGACCGGACAGGCCCATCAGCCGCTCTTGCGCTGCTCACTTTGTCGCCCGGATCACGGCGACACCCGATCCATGATCCTCGCCGGCCGCGTCGTTATGCGCTCGGAATACCTGCCCGCCGCCGGGCCCGGTAGGCGGCCACATGCAGCCGGTTCCCACAGGTGCGGCTGTCGCAATAGCGCCGGCAGCGGTTCTTGGACAGGTCGACGAGCACGTGCCCGCAATTGGGCGCCTCGCACGTGCGCAGCCGTTCTAGCTCACCCTCCGCGACTACCCGGGCGAGCGCCATGCCGCAGTGCGCGGCGAGCAGCTGAGCGATCGGCGCGCCAGGGGCGAAGTAGTGAATGTGCAAGCCATAGCCGTCGTGATCAGAAAGATGAGGCGTCACGTTCGCTTCGGCCAGCAGTTCGTTGAGCATCACCGTGGCAGTGGGCGAGTCATCTACGGCGAACAGCACGTGCAGCCGGTCACGCAGGAGACGTACCTCGTCGAGGTCGGACTCCCTAACCTTGTCTGCGCCGCTGATCTGCCGCTTTATCGCGAGGTCGCGTAGCGCGTCGAGATCGGGAAGCCCCTCCCGTCCGTCCGCAGCGGGTGATGTGTTGATCAGCTCGGTCGCTGTGACGAGCGCATCCTCGGTGTCGTGACCCAGATACACCGTCACTCCCATGATTGTCTTGAGAAATTCGTGCCATGTTCTTTGGCACTGTCGTGTCTGACAGGAGTGTAGGTCGAGGTTGAACCTGACGCCATCTGACACTTAGCCGAGCCTGGGGACCCGAACGGCCGGGCCGGGCGCTTGCGACACCGATGGCGACCGACCCGACCGCGGGAGTCTTGCGGTGAGCAGTGGCGTCAGCCGGGGAGTTCACCCTCCAGGAGGGCGACGAGCTCTGAGTCGAGGTCGATGTGCAGGTGTTCGCTGCCCGGCGGGACGGTGACATATGTCCGGTTTAGGAAGACCCGCAGGTCGTCAGCCGGGGCTTCGAGCAGGGCATGTCCCTCTGGGGACGACAGCGAAATGCAGACAACCTCCGCACCACGGCTGCGACTCGGCCATACCCGTACATCTCCGTAGCCAGCGGGCTCCCGCAAGCCCTCACCGAGCAAATCTCTTGCGAACACCCACTCCACAGTCTCGTTCTCACCGGTATGGAAGGTCGCGTGCACAGCATGTGGGTCGTCGCTGTCGTATCGCATGGACGCCGCGATCGTGAGCGATGAATCGCCCGACACGAGCAGGCGAAGCCGCAGTTCGCAGGACACGGATGCACGCGCTCGACCGCTCATGACGCTCGCGGGCCTTTCGCTCGGACCGGGCCGGCTGCATCAACCGGATGTCGCGTAACTGCCCGCACTGGAGCGGGTCCCAAACCCCTCGGTCCGATATGCCCAGGAACGGAATCCGCCGAAGGTGGCTAGCGGGACGCGATGTCCCTGTCACACCTCTCGCGTAGTGTGGCTCTATGTCGAGCGTTCGCGGGGGCGACACGCCGTCACTAGCGACGGGAACGCCTCGTCCAGAGCAGCGTCGCGAGAGCGACAAGCGATCACAAGCGACGGGAACTTCAGGTCCTGAGCAGCGTCGCGGGGGTCGATACCGGGCTCGCTATCGCCGGATAAGGGAGGCCGCCCGGCAGCGCCGAGCGCTTGATCTGACGTGGCGGATCACGGTGCTCATGGTCGGTGTCGCCATCATTTCGGCCGGCCTGGTGATGTTGATCCTTCCTGGTCCCGGATGGGCCGCGATTGTCGTCGGACTGGCTGTACTCGCCACCGAGTACGTCTGGGCGGAACGGCTGCTCGCGAGGGTAAAGCAGATGGCACAGCGGGCGGCTGCGAAGGCGCTCGACCCGAGGAAGCGGCGCCGCAACCAGATCCTTCTCGCGATCGCTGTCGTCATCTTCGTCGCTGCCATATGGGCCTACCTTGCCCGCTACGGCTTCACGATCCCCGATTGGCGTTGACGGCCACGACGACCCGTCTGCATCTTGCTTCAGAGGCCGGAGGGCGGCTCAGGCCGGAATCGCACCGGTTGTCTGCATGATCAGTGTGGCGACAAGAGCTGGGTCGTCGATCATCGGCACGTGGCCGCATCCGGGCATGATCACGTGACGTGCGTGAGGAAGCAGTTCACGCGCGCGTTGAGCCTGGTGAGGTCGCAGTATTCGGTCCCGGTCACCCCAGGCGACGGTCACCGGCACCGCGGTCACGCCCCGAAACCGGTACCTGCGAGACACCCGGGCAACGGCGGTGAAGCCACGACCGGCCCGGAATGCGGCCGCGTCTTGGGCCGCGATGAAGGGATCGATGCGACTGGGATGAGCAACCAGGGAGCCGAAGCAGATTGCACGAATGGTCGGGACCCGCAAGGCGGCTCTGGTCACCGTGGCCGGCAGGAACGCGCTCGCCCGCATCGTCCTGAGGATGAGCATCGCTCGGCGGCGCTCCCTCGCCGTGAAAAAGCCTGCAGGCGAGAAGGCCGTTGCCGAGCGGGCGATGCCAGCGACGGCGAGTTCCAACGCAATCGCGCCACCGAGGCTGTTTCCCGCGACATGCGGCAGGTCCAACCCCTCGTCGGCCAAGAGGGCGGCGATACCGGCTACCGACTGGGCCATGTCCGACGGCATGCCGCTCAGCGGCACCGGCGAGGCGCCGAAACCTGGCAGGTCAAGGGCGATCACTTCGTGATGGGCGGCCAGTTCGTCCATGACCGGCAGCCATGCCTGCCAGCGATGGCCGATTCCGTGGAGGAGCACCAGCGGCTCGCCGGCGCCGCGACGGATCAGGTTCACCCCCGCGTGCGCCTGCTTGGCGGCGTCACGACCCTTCAAGGGCACCTTCAACCGGTAGGTCAGGGCGAAGGTGCCCTTCTTGCGTAGGGACGGGCCCAGGTGTCGAGACCGGTGGGGCGGTCCGTCGCTCGACGACGGCATAGTCGGCGGTGCGGAACCGCCGCAGCCGCCACCGGTAGCCCGTGACGTAGCCCGGCCAGAGGGTGGAGTTGCGTCCGGTGGCATCGAGGTACCAACTGTGGCAGCCGGTCATCCAGACGGTCCCGGCCATCTTCGCGTCGATTCGTTCGTTATATCGGCGCTGTGCCTCGGCCGTCGGCTCGATCGCCGTGATGCCGCGACGGCGCATCGACCTCATGGCGGCGACGATCTGCTTGAGCTGAGCCTCGATCATGAGGACCACCGAGGTATGACCGAGCCCGGTGTTCGGACCCAGCAGCAGGAAGAGATTGGGGAAGCCCGCCACCGAGGTGCCGAGATATGACCGCATGGTCGGCGCCCACGCATCGGCAAGCGTCCTGCCCTGCCGACCCACGATGCGGTGCATGGCCGGGCTGTCCGTGACACGGAAGCCGGTACCGAAGATGATCGTGTCGACCTGATGCTCCCGGCCGTCAGCGGTCACCACGCCGTGCTGGGTGAGCTCGCGGATCGGCTCGGTGACGATCTCGACGTTCTCCTTCGCGAGCGAGGGCCAGTAGTCGTTGGACAGCAATACCCGCTTGCAGCCCATCACGTAGTCGGGCGTGAGCTTGGCCCTCAGGGTCTCCTCCGGCACCTGGCGCTGCAGCATTCGCTCCGCATAACGCTGCGCGAAGCGATTGACGGGCGGGTGGAGGAATCCGACAGCCATCGCCTCGCGCGCCCAGTACAAGCCGGTGCGCGCTGCTCGCTGTGCTCCCGGTACCCATCGATAGATCGCCTGCTCAACGTCGGTGATGCGGCGGATTCGCCGCGGCATCACCCAGGCCGGCGTCCGCTGGAACAGCGTCAGGCTGCCGACCAGCGGCTGGATCGCCGGCACGAACTGGATGGCCGAGGCCCCGGTACCGATCACCGCGACCCGCCGCCCGCTCAGATCGTGGTCATGTTGCCACCGGGCCGAGTGGAACGTCGTCCCTTCGAAGGACTTCAGTCCCGGGATCGACGGCATGGCGGGCTCGCTGAGCGGTCCCGTCGCACTGATGAGTACGCGAGCGGTGAATGCACCCTGTGATGTCGACAGGCGCCACTGCTGGGATGTCTCGTCCCAGCGAGCCTGGTGTACCGCATGATCGAGGCTCAGGCGCGGCCCGATCCGGAAGCGGTCGACACAGTCCCGCAGGTATGCCCAGATCTCTGCCTGCCCGGAGAAGGTATCCGACCATCGGGGGTTGCGAGCGAAGGCGTAGGAGTACAGGTGCGACGGGACGTCGCAGGCGCAACCGGGGTAACTGTTGTCGCGCCACGTCCCTCCGACATCGTTGGCCTTCTCGAAGATAAGGAAGCTGCCGAAACCGGCTCGCTCGAGACGGATTGCCGCACCCAGGCCGCCGAAGCCGGCGCCGATGATCGCCACATCGGCGTGCGCCGCTTCGCTCATCTGCGATCCTTGCCGCCTCGCCGGCGGACATCGCCAGCCGTTACGACTGTGCTGTCCCCACGGCAGATCCGCAAGGGCGGCTGGCGCCGTCCCCTAGCCACGAGGGCGGCTCGTCGCGACACTAGGCACATGACTGGGGGATCATCGCAGGTCGGGGGACCATCGCTTGAGTCGGCTCGCGGCAGCCGCAGCGCGCTGATCGTGGCGAGCAACCAGTACCAAGACCCCGGGCTCAGCGAGCTCCGGGCTCCGGCTGCCGACGCCGACGCCTTGGACGCGGTGTTGAGCGACCCGGAGATCGGCGGCTTCGAGGTCCAGACCTTGTTGAACGAACCTGCCCACGTCGTCAACGAAGCCGTCGAGGAGTTCCTCACCGACCGCTCTCCCGACGACCTCCTGCTCGTGCACTTCTCCTGTCACGGCATCAAGGACCAGGAGGGTGAACTGTACTTCGCGATGGCGAACACGCGGCTCCGCCTGCTGGCCGCCACTGCTGTGGCTGCCAACTTCGTGAACCGGCGGATGACCCAGAGCCGGTCGCGGCGCATCGTGCTGTTTCTCGACTGCTGCTACGCAGGCGCCTTCGATCGCGGGATGGCGGCCCGCGCCTCGAAAGTCATGGACCTCGAGGAGCGTTTTGGCGGACGCGGGCGAGCAGTGATCACAGCGTCGGGGGCCGTCGAGTACGCCTTCGAGGGTGGTGAGCTGACCGAATCCAGTGATCCGGCTCCCTCAGTGTTCACGTCGGCGATGGTGCGCGGTCTTTCCACTGGAGAAGCGGACCGTGACCAGGATGGGTACGTCGACCTGGACGAGCTCTATGACTACGTCTACGACACGGTCCGTGAGGTCACCCCAAACCAAACCCCCGGTAAGTGGGTCTTCGGCGTTCAGGGAGATCTTGTCATTGCGCGCCGGAGCACCCCGGTCACTGAGCCGGCCGCGCTGCCGCCAGAGCTCCAGCAGTCCCTCGACAGCCCGCTCGCCGGGGTCCGGGCTGGTGCGGTGGACGAGCTGGCCCGACTGCTGTCCAGCCGTCACCTTGGTCTCGCCCTGGCCGCCAGGCAGGCGCTTGAGACCTTGGCCGACGACGACAGCCGCGCTGTGGTGGCCGCCGCCTCAGCCGCCCTCGAGGAGTCCCCCCAAACCGCGCCTGCGGACCGCCCCGCGCCACCGACAGCGCCGACAGTTACCGCCGGGTCGACTGGCCCGATCCGACGCGGGCCCACGGCGGTGACGGCGGGTCGTGCCTCGGAAGGCACCGCAGCAAAGCCGCGCTCTCCGAGCCGTTGGGGCGCGGTGGCCACCCGCAGGTGGGTGCTGCTAGCCGCGTTGGTGGCTGTCCTGTTTGTGGGCGGTGGGGTCACGTGGTGGGCGCTCAATCACGAGAGCCACTCGACAACGATCCCGGCCTCGTTCGACGGCACATGGGTCGGCAAAGGAGGACCCTACAACTCGGCATTCACGGCTACTCTCGCCAAGGATCTCCATCTGGGCCGCGTGGATAGCGGCGCGTCATCGTGCTATGGCGGCGTGCTCACCGTAAGCGACGCCACCGACTCCCGTCTGACGATGCGCTTCGCCCCCCAGACCGAGCCCGGGAAATGCAACCCGTGGACCGTGGTCTTCACCCACCTATCCGGGGGCCGATTGAGGATGGCCGTGGATTCCGACCACAGCTTCTACCCCGAGCAGGGGTTCGAGGTACCGATGACGCGGCAGGACTGAGGTCGGGTCAGGCCCGTGATCCCAGCTACGGTCCGGGCTTCGGAGACCATCCGGACGGTTTAGATTCTGCAAAGACGCGGGCTCGCAGCAAGAATGCGTGTACCAAGCCGACGACGATGAGCGCCACCCAATAGAAGGTAGTCCCGCCGGGGACTCCATTCTCATCGGTCGTGGTAGCCAGCAGGACGATCAGGAGTACGACGGCGGCAGTGTAGGCGGACGCGATAAGCCACAGCCTCCGGTCGCGAAGTCGAACTGCGGCGTGGGCAAATGGAACGGGTGTCAGGAAGCCACCCGACAGCAGCGGGATCAGCGCCCACAGCACATGGCTCAGGGCCCAAATCCCAGGGCGTTCGCCGGGTCGGCTGACCTGGGGCGTTGGCGTGTGGCCCGGAACGAAACTTGTCGGCACACCTGTGCCGGGTCGCGGGACGGTTGTCGCCGCTGGTGCGGTCGGTTGGGGGGACGCGGAGTCCGGCAATGGTGGCGCCGGCTGTTCAGACGGCCTCTCGGGTTGCGTGGCGCGTATCGGGGTCGATGCGGGGGCAAAGTTGTCGGTCGGCAGTTCATCCCTGGACGGTGACGGTTTCGTGATCGGTGGCGGTTGCTGCGGGTGGCTCGGCGTGACGTCAACGTCGACGCTTATTACGGCCTCGCCCGCCGGGCCCGCGAGGGCAATATTGCCGCGATACCTCCCGGCTGTGGAGGTGTCCACGGACACATCAAGGCCCTCGCCGGTCTCTTGAATCCGGATCCACTGAGCAGACGCCTCAAAGGTGCAGGTACGGGCCAGTGGTGGACCGAGCAGGTGGATTGTGTGGCGAGCGGGACTGGAGTCCTTGATCAGTTGTCCGAAGTGCAGTTCTTGCTCCATTGGTCGAATGGCGGCCTCTCGCAGCGCCGCCGCAGCGGCCTCGGCGACGTACTGGATGTCGGTACGGGCGATTTCGGCAAGCGCGTTGTGAGCCCCTACGGCTGCAGGGAGGTTGTCGCTGATCAGTCGTGTCCGGAGCTCGCTGACCGCACCGATTCGAGTGAACATGTTCGGGTCGATCATCGCGGCCTGCAGATCCGCTGGGATCGGTAGCGGATGGATGCGCCGGCGGCGACTGCGCGCCAAATACAGCTCGCCCTGCATCTCGATGTCGCGACTGGGGGTCTGATGTGGGGTTTGCTCACGGACTCGGTCGAAGACGTACTCGTAGAGTTCGTTCAGCGATATCCAGCCGTCCTCGTCGCGGTCCGCATCACCAGTGGCCAACCCTTCGACCAGCGCGTTGGTGAACACTGACGGCTGTTGGTTCTTGTCGTCAGCGAGCCGATCTCCTTCGAAGGCGTACTCCATCGCGTTGGACGCGGTGATCACCGCCCGGCCGCGGCCACCACCGAGCCGCCCGCCGGGAAAGCTGTCCAGCACGTTGACGTCTCCCGACGCCCGGACCACCACGCCTTGCCCAAACGCGCCGCCGTAGCAGCAATCCAGCAGCAGCACGATGCTGCGCGACCGGCTGGCATGCATGGACCGCTGCACGAAGGCCGCCGGGATCGCGGTGGAACCGAGGCGGTTCGGGCGAGTGTTGCGCGCTGCGAAAAACAGCTCCCCGGACTCGCTCTTTAGGCCATGGCAGGAAAAGTGAAGCAAGAGCACGTCATCTGGCCGACTGTCGGCGAATAGGTCTTCGACCTGGGCCTGGATCACGTGTGCCGGTTCGTTACGTACCACATGCACGTCGAAGCCGCCGATCTGCGGATCACCCAGCACCTCGGCCAGGGCTCGGGCGTCCGCCGCGGGAGCGAGCAGATGCCGCAGCCCCTCGTGGTCATACTCGTCGATGGCCACGATCAGGGCTCTGCGCTCGCCGTCCATCAGACGTCCTGCTGCACGGCGTGCCGGTCGATGAACAGCCCAATCAGCCGGTCCTGATCGGTGACGGTCGCCTCGGACAGCTCGAGCACGTCGCCGCCGATTTCCAAGCGAACCGTGCGGCGCACGCCGTCGCCGCGTGCGAGCCACTTTCTGACGGCCGACACAACGGCCCGCAGACTCTCCGCGGAGCGCCCCAGACTTACCAGCAGCCCCCCGATCGCGATCACGTCGAACACACGCGCACCGGGCGGAGGCTCGCCGGCGCGCAGCGCGGTCACATCCTCCACGTCGAGGTGGAGCAGCTCCTGGCGCAGGTAGCCAGTCAGCGCATCCAGTCGTTCAGCGTCGGCGCCGTCCTCGGCCAGCTGAACATGCAACTCGCCGCCCATCGGCCCATCCCTCCCCCGGACGTGGCCATACAGCCTTACCATGCACCCGCCAGGGAGCCGAGGCAATGACCTTGAACCGCCTTCGGACTGTCCGGGAGGTGCCCTGGTTGTAGGCCACAGCCTGTATTCGTCAGTAGGGACTGCTACGGCCGAACGCCTCAGTTGGATGACCGGCAGACCCGCATACAAGAGTTCCAAATACCTCGTCAGATACCTCAAGAGATCGGGGAGGTTGTGTGTTTGGCCCCACCGCTGGCCGCCAACGGGGGATTCGAACGCCTGCACACGGGTCACACCGTGCCGCGAGTTGCCAGGAAGCGTCGCAGTTCCTCCCGGGTCGGCGTGTCGGCTCCAGCACGCGCACACGTCAGCGCGGCCGCGGCCATCGCCTGACCAACAACCCGATTCAGCATTTCCGGACGCGCCGACGACTCGGCCAACGCCTGCGGTGACAGCAGGTCGACCTCGGCCAGTCCGGCCAGCAACGCGGCCATGAATGCGTCACCCGCACCGACCGTGTCCACAACCGGAACAGGGACGGCGGCGACCGAAAGGGACGAGGTGCGTGTTGCCACCATGGCGCCTTGCGCCCCCCTCGTCACGACGAGCAGCTGGGTCATGCCGGACTCGGCGTGGAACAGGTGCCGTGCGAGTTGCTCAGGCGTTGTCGAGGGATAGAGAGATGCCAGGTCCTCATCGCTGAGCTTCATGATGTGCGCGGCGCGGGCCACCCGCTCTGCCGTGGCCGCTGCCTGGCTGTGGTCGGAGGTCACTGTAGACCGGAAATTGGGGTCATAGCTGACAACCACGTCCCCCGCCTGGGACACGGTCTCGACAAGATGAAGCACTTCGCGGGCTCCAGGCTCGAGGACCAGCCCAAGCGAGCCGACGTGGAGCGCGCTAGTTCCGTCGGCGAGTCGCAGTCCGCGCACGTCCCAGCTGAGCGCGAATTCGTACGTCGCGGCGCCCTGACCATCGAGGTGGGCCAGCGCCCGGCTCGTGGGGACGTTCGTCGGTCCGGCGAGAATGAGCGCAACACCGTTTTTCGCGAGGTAATCGCGGAGCAATGCGCCGTTCTCATCGGTACCGATCTGGGTCACCAATGCGGATGGCTGGTCCAGCCGGCGGAGCGCAACGGCGACATTCGCTGGACTACCACCGGGGTGACGGGTCTGAGCGCCCGAACCGGGCCGGAAGACCACGTCGACCAAGGACTCACCAACGACCGTGATCATGATCGGCTGCCCTTCGCTGCCAAGTACTCGTCGGGGCGTCACCAGGCGGCTGCTTACCGTGAATCGGCTCGGGCGAGCAGCGCCGTCGCGAGGGAGCTGTCGACGACCACGCTGTTCGCATAGCCCCCGGCGAGCACCGCGCGTACCGCATCTGCCTTCGCGGCGCCGCCGGCGACGGCGACGACTTCGCCGATAGAGCGCAGCTGGCGGCTGCCGATGGAGATACAGCGCTCGGTGAACTCGTCCGCAACCTGATCGCCGTTCCTGTCCAGCAGCACCGCACACACTTCAGCGACCGCGCCTTGTCGTTGGAGGTCAGCGCGCTGGCGATCCGGCAAGGAGTCATAGAGCTGTGACTGCGGGGGTTTCCATGAGCCCACGGCAACTGCGGCCTTGGTGATTGTGCCGAACTGCCGGTAGGCCTCACTCACCTCCGGCTGCTGGCGTAGCGATTCCGCGGTTTGGGCGTCAGGCAGGACCTGTGGGGCGTACATCGAGAAGCAAGGACCACCTGAGCGCACCGCGATCTGCCGGACCAACTCCACGCTGTTCTCGCTCACGTTGACGCCGAGGAGTGCCCCGGTGAGCTGGACGACCGGGCACGGTGCGAGGCCCTCTATCTCGTCTGCCATCAAGGTGAGAGTGCGCCCATAGCCGATCCCCAGCACGTCGTCCACGGACACGATTTCTCTGAGCAGCGCTGCCGCCGCACGCGCGAGCTGGTGGCGCATCTGCGCCGCCGGCTCGGCCGGGGTGTCGACGACGATCGCACGACGCAGCCCGCCGAATGCCCCACGCAGTCGATCCGCCAGCGAAGCGTCTAGCCCGGCGGGTACCCGTATCTCGATGCGTACGATCCCGGCCGCCCGCGCGTCGTCAATTATCCGAGCCACCTTGAACCGGCTCACTCCGAACTCGCCGGCGATCTCGCTCTTGGATCGGCCGTCGATGAAGAACCGGCGTGCCACGCTCGCGGCTCGGACGAGCTCGTCGGGTCCAAGACCAGCGCGTTCCCCGCGAGGCTCAGACGCCATACCTCCGCCTCCCAGGTCCCGAATCGGTCAATAACTCTGGCATAGCACCTTGACGCCGAAGGCGACCCTGCGGTCGACTATAAGCGCTCGTACGAGCATAGTAGCGCTCATCTGAGCAGCGCCTTAGG
>JBKPTD010000130.1:0-8310 GCA_046735375.1 Actinomycetota bacterium
GTCGCGTTGAGGCCGAGGAGGCCATTCACGGCGTACCGACCTGTGTCATCCACCATGGACGTGGCCAGCAGACGCCGACTGCTTGATCCGGCCATCCGGAACGTCGCGCCGAGGAGTAGTCCGACGATGAGAACAGGCAGCGTGAGGCGGCCTGTCACCGCGAGGAGACCGAGGCACGCAAAGGTCAGTGATCGCAGCACGCAGTCGGCGATCAAGAGCGTACGCGGCGGTATCCGCAATCGGCCTAGTCCGATCGCGAGTGCCAGCGGGGTCGAAAGGACGAATGGTGCCGCTTCGACCATGCCGATCGCGATGGCCTTCGGGACGTCGCCGTGGATGGAGAGCGTCTGCACCGGCATGGCCACGAGAATCATGCCCGTACCGATATTGGCGAGCAGATCGCCCAGCAGGAGACCAGCAACCCGCCGGTTGTCCAGAACCTCGCTATAAGACTGGTTGGCCTCTCGGGTTGCGACGAGGGACATGGTCTGGGTCTCCTCGTCTGTCAGGCCTTTGGCTGCGGCTAAGCCGGCTGCGCTCAGCGCAGCTCGTTGATGCGGATCAGGTTGCCCGCGGGATCGCGGACGGCGCAGTCGCGTCTCCCGTACGGCTGCTCGGCCGGCTCTTGGACGACCTCGGTGTCGCCTGCCTGCACCCGCTCGAAGACGCCGTCGAGGTCGGTGGTGGCCAGATTGATCGAGGCGTAGGTGCCCTTGGCCATCATCTCGGCGATGGTGCGGCGCTCGTCGTCGGTGATGCCGGGGGTGGCGCCGGGCGGGTACAGGACGATGGAGGTGCCGGGCTGGCCGGCGGGGCCGACGGTGATCCAGTGCATCCCGCCGTATTCGACGTCGTTGCGGACCTCGAAGCCAAGCCTGTCGCGGTAGAAGGCCATGGAGGCGTCAGGGTCGTCGTGCGGGAGGAAGGTCTCGTAGATGGTGATGTCCATGGCGGTCACGCTAGCTGTGACTCGGTGACCCCCGCTTCTCGATTCCTGATCGGTCTGGTGACCTGTTTCGCGACGCACGGCGCCATTCCCGCCGTCGCGCTCGCCTCGCGGCGCCGGTAACTGCTGGGTGACATACCGACCAGCTCGGTGAAGCGAGTGCTGAAGGTACCCAGCGACGAGCAGCCGACCGTGAAACAGATCTCGGTGACACTGAGGTCACCACGACGCAGCAGCGCCATGGCCCGCTCGATGCGCCGCGTCATGAGGTAGCTGTAGGGCGACTCCCCGTAGGCGCGCCGGAACTCGCGGCTGAGGTGCCCGGCTGACATGTGCGCGTCGCGGGCGAGCGCCTCGACATCCAGTGGCTGCGCGTACTCCCGGTCGATCCGGTCGCGAACGCGGCGCAGCCATACCAGATCGCTCGGGCGCTGTGGCATCACGAGTCCCTCGGGCATGGGGCGGTTGGGTCGCTCACCCTCATTTTCCCGAACCAACTCCCGGCTTGTCACATCTCCGCGGCATGAGAAGCCGTCAGGCGGCACCGGCGTCGTGCGCGAGCAGGGCAATCTGGGTCCGATTGTCCAGGCCGAGCTTGCTGAGGATGTTCGAAACATGGGCTTTGACGGTGGCGACGCTGATATGCAGTGCGGCGGCAAGCTCGGCATTTGACCTGCCCTGGGCGATGCCGAGAACGACATCCCGCTCCCGTCCGCTTAGCGTGGCGAGGGCGCGTCTGGCGCGATCGCGGGTGCCATCGTCGGCGGCGACCATGTCGATGAGGCGCCGGGTAATGCGCGAGGACAGGATCGGGTCGCCGGCGGCGACCCGGCGTATCGCATCGACGATCTGCGCCGGCGGAGTGTCCTTGAGGAGGAAGCCGCTGGCTCCCACTCGCAAGGCACGCAGGACGAGTTCGTCGGCGTCGAAGGTGGTGAGGACGATCACCTCCGGTGGGTGCTGCCGGCGCCGCAGCCGCGCCGTGGCTGTGATGCCGTCCAGCCCCGGCATGCGGATATCCATCAGGACGACGTCAGGGGCGTGCGCGTCGGCCGCGGCGGCGACCGCATCGCCGTCGCTTGCCTCCCCGACCACGAGGATGTCCTCGACGCCGCCGAGCAACATGGTCAGCCCGGCTCGCACCAGCGCATCGTCGTCGACGATCAGGACGCGTACCTGAGCGTTCACTGCGGCCATGGTAGTGAGGCATGCAGCCTGAACTCGCCGGTCGTCGTAAGACCGTGATCCACCTCGCCGCCGGCGAGATGAACCCGCTCGGACAGACCGATCAACCCGGTCCCGCTGCCCGGTACCGGTGTCCCCACAACCAGAACGTCGGGCAGGGGGTTGCGGATGTCGATGACGAGCCGGGACCCAGCGTTGCCTGCGACGGCCACTCGGACCGGTTGTCCCTGCGCGTGCTTGCGGGCATTGGTCAGTCCCTCTTGCACGACGCGGTACGCCGTCCGGCCGGTGCTGGTCGGCACGCTCGAGGCGTCGAGGACCCGGTTGTCGAGATCAACCTGGACGCCGGCTTCGCGGGACTCGTCGACCAGCCGGGACAGGTCGGCCAGCGTGGGCTGTGGTCGCTCGCTGCTCCCGTCAAGGGAGCCTGCTGGCCGGGCAGCTTCGGAAGCGCCATTTAGCCGCTGCTCAGTTGCCTCGCTCTCGACCAGGTCGTCCCCACGGAGGACGCCGATCACTTCACGCAGTTCTTCGAGTGCCTGGTGCGCCCCGGCGCGGATGACAGCCGCGGCCCGTGAGATCTGCTCGGGCGGGGCGTCCGGCCGGAACTCGAGCGCGCCTGCATATGTGGTGAGCAGCGAAAGCCGGTGCGCGAGGACGTCGTGCATTTCTCTGGCGATCCGGGTGCGCTCGAGCAGCCGCGCCTCTGCGACCCTGCGTGCCTGCTCGGCCTCGACCCTGCGGGCGCGTTCGCGCAGCGAAGTGATGAGCGCGGCCCGAGCTTGTGCCAGCGTGCCCCAGCCGACCAGTGCGGCGTGCACAGCGACGTCGAGCACCAGCCACCAGGCGTAGGAGAGCCCGGGATAGGGCCGCCAGGCACCTTGGATGGCGTGGCCGACTATCCCGGCCCCAGCCACCGCCACCGCCACCGGGAAGCGGCGTACCCGGGCGACGTGGAGCGTGCCGACGGTGGACAAAGGAGTCGCCGCCGGTGACAGCGCGGCAAGGGCAGCCAGCCCGACTGCTGTGGGTGGCGGCCGCCAGAACAAGAGCGGTAGGACGGCGCAGCCGAGCACACCCACGGCGATGTCGAGGCCCAGCAGCGTCCACGACGGGCGGGGATCCGACAGCACCTCGCCGATGATTGTGGCCGCAACGAGGACGGCAACGGCTGCGGTGGAGACCGCCACGACCTGACCGGTCGGCCGCTCAGGCGTGCACCGCTCACGTGCGACCGCAATCGAGGAGTTCTGATCGTTCATGCAGCAGAGGCTAGGTCGCTACGACCAGGCCACGACACCAACCAAAGTCGATTGCTGTTACGCCTGCGGTCGACGGTGCCCCGACCGTTAGGCCTGGTCCTCGTGCTGCTGCTCCCGCGTAGGGGAGCCAGATCGAGAGGAGGCACGCGCCTCGAGCTTTTTCCGGCCCACGAAGGTGAACAGCCGCTCGCCTCGCGGCAGCGGTGGCGGCCGGCCGGCGAAACGATGGACGCCGACACCGAACTGCTCGGCCGGATCGGACAGCCATGCCACCTCGAACTGCTGTTCGGCGAAGCAGTCGCAGACAAAGGGCACGAGGTCGGGCGGCCGGCGGTGGCGGGTCCAGACCACGGTCGCGCCGGTACTGCACAGGGCCGGTAGGTAGGAGACGGTGCGGGCGATGTCGGCGTCGGTGATGTTGCCGAAGACGCCACACGCCAGCACCAGATCCGCGGGCACCATCCCGTCGTAGGCGTCGATCAGGCTGGCGTCACCCACCACTGCCTCGACCTTCTCCAGACCTGCCTCGGAGGCACGCTGCCAAGCGACTGCGACGTTGCCCGGGTCGAGGTCGACCAGCCGCGCGCTCACGTCGCCGCCGCGCCGATGGCTTTCGAGGACGGTGAGCAGGTCACGCCCCTGCCCGGCGCACATGCTGATCGCCCGCAGCGGTCCCGGCCGCGCGGCGTCCAACGCGTCGGAGATCCGATCTTGTACGGTCGCAAGCCGGCGCGCCAGCATCGAGCCGGGAACGTCGTAAAGCTGATGCCAGTCGACCCAGTCACGCTCGACCCAATCAAGCTCACCCACGCCTCAAACCGTAACCGCACGGTCTGACAGGACGACGGCGGCGAGGCCACTGCGGGCTCTGCCGGTTCACTGAGGCGCAAGCCGCCAAGGCAGAGCGCCACGATCTCGCGGCCACTCCCCTGTCCCCCATGCCGGAATTCAAGATCGGCTAGGGCCTGGCGCGAGGCTTCAGCCGGCGTGCTCGATCTCGGCGCCCTGGCCGATGCCGAGGGGTGGGCTTCCGGCGCCACCGTCGGCGGCGGCGAGAAGGGGGATCTCGCCCAGGGCGGGCGCCTCCTCCCGAGCAAGGATCAGCGCTACTCGGTCAAACACATCCTGCCCGTCGAGCGAATAGGCCGACGTGAAGTCGACCGCGCCGTTTAGCTCGAGGACGACGTAGCCCCCGCCCGGCAGCGGCAAGAGGTCGACACCGATGAAGTCACCGCCAATCGCAGCGGCCGCGGCGAGCGCAGCCGCGATCGCCTCGGGCGGCGGCGTGACCCGCTGGCGTACTGCGCCAAGCGCTACGTTGGTACGCCACTCTCCGGGCGCCGCCACCCGCTCGATCGCACCGACGACCTCACCCCGCGCCACGATGATCCGCAGGTCCTGACCCAGCGGTTCGATGAGCTCCTGAGCGATTGCACCCTGACGGCGGAACCACGGGCGGGTACTGAAGTCCTCCATGCACTGCTCGTACCCGGCTTCGTCCTCGCAGCGGATGACATCGCGGCCCCAGCTGCCGAACCGCGGCTTGACCACGACGGGAAGCTCCATCCCTCGACTTGGATCATCGTCGGTCACGTGCTTCGTTACAGGACTTGGCACACCGTGTCGCGTGAGGACCTGTGCCGTCTCCAGCTTGTCGTGCATCGCACGGAGTGCGGAGGGTGAGTTGAAGACCCGGACGCCCCGCCGTTCCAGCCGGCGAAGTTCTCGAAATCCGGGTTCCACTCCGTCCAAAGAGGCCACCACGTCCAGCCGGGCGAGGACAGTGTCCGTCGCTTGCACCTGCCAGCGGGCCTCCGCCGGCCGGAGCAGCATCGCGTCGACGCCGAGCTGTTGCCAGGCGTCGACGAGCGCCACGTTGGTGCGGCTCGGCTGGCCGGCCAAGAGGTAGATCGCCATCTGGTGCCTCCTCTTTGAGGACGCAGAACTTGCGTGAGGGGGGTGACGCTGGGATGGCTCTGTCGTATCTACAACGCGTTAGCTCTCTAACGCGCCAGAGCGTTTGGAAGTGCTCTCTGTCGACGGGGATGTGCGGGGCGGCCCGTCAGCAGGAGGATAGGGGTCACGAGGAACTGAGCACTAGATGTATTTTTCCGCCGCCCGCCATGGGGGGCGGCGGTGACTGTCCCCTTGGTCTGCTGCATAGGGCCGTACCTGGGAGTTTTCCGATGAACACCCGTGGTCCGGCAGGCAAAGCGGTCTGAAAGAGTTTGCCGTCACGATCCGAATTGATGCGGTTTTGGCAACCGAGCGGATGCCTGCCGTTCGCTTAGCCGTCCGGTCGGCGAACCGCTTCGACGGCGGTCGTGCTATCGGGGTCGCTGGCATTCCCGACGGCGGCAGCGACCCGCCGATAGACCTCGGCGGCTGACGACGAGAAGCCGTCAGGGAGTCCGATCGCACGAAGCACCTTCGCCGCCTCGTCCATCTCGCCCGACCATCGCCACGCCTTTGTCACCGCGCGCTCGGTTATCCGGTCCAGCTCCACATCAAGATCGATGCCGTCCCGGCTGAGCTCGGACCTCACCGCATCATCGACGCCGTACTCGCGCGCGGCCGCCGCGAGGGTGAACCACAGGGCGGGCATCGCTTTGCTCTGAAGAGCGAAGCACGCCTTCAGCGCGCTCGCGCTGCCGAGCTGCTCTCCGAGGACCCTGGCCTCCACCGCCGAGCCGTCGAAGAGCTCCGCGAAAGTGTCGGCCTGCTCCCCCGCGACCCAGAGCACCGTACTTCCGGCCCGCCAGGCGGGAGGACCGATGATCGTGGCATCGACCATGCGACCGGTGCCAAACATAGGTTCGATCTGTTTGATGGTCTCCACCGCAACGGCATTCGCATCGACATAGAGAGCGGGGCGACCGAAGGAGGCAACCGCCGCCGCGACCTCCAGCGCTGCCGACGGAGGGCAGATCGCGATCACCACATCGGCGCACCGGACCAGCTCGGCCACGTCGCGCACGGCCACCAGATCCGCCAGCTCGGCCCGCTTCGACGTCTCGTACGACCGGCCGGCCGCCGCCCAGATGACCTGTCCGGCCCGAGCTTTCAGTGCCGCACCGAAAGAGGCACCCATCGCGCCTGGGTGGAGAATCCCGACGACGGGCCGGGACGGCAAACCAGCTGCCATGCGTGCCAGTCTGCCAGCCGGCGAGGTGATCGACTGGCTGCCCGCTGCGGGGGCGCTCGCCCGAAAGGCGAAATTCGTGCATCGAATTCCCGCACGAGCACCTTAAAGTTGCCGCTGTGACGACAAAGGGAAGCCGATGACAGTCGATCTCGCGACGGCCCCGCGGACGAGCAAGGACCTGCTTCACCGGTCTGCAGTGGCGGCGTGGCTCTTGGTCGCGGCCGTTGGCCTCGCCTTCGCCGATGCGTCGATCGTGGTCCTCGCGCTGCCACGGATCTACGCGCGGTTCGACACCACGATCGTGGGTGTCTCATGGGTTCTGACCGCGTACGCCGTCATCGTGACAGTCGTCGCGTTGGCGGTCGCTGCGGCCCACCGATGGATGCGACCCCTCGTTCTCGTTGTCGCTGGGCTTGTGATCTTCGCGTTTGCCTCGGCGCTCTGCGGGTTCGCGGCCTCCCTTTCCGTTCTGATGGTCGGGCGGTGCGTCCAAGGCGTCGGCGCCGCGCTTCTCCTCACGGGTTCCCTGCCAGTACTCGGCACGCTGCTTGGCGAGACGCGGGCGCGGACGGCATGGAGCTACGCCGCGACCGTCGGCCTCGCCGTCGGTCCTGCGCTCGGCGGCCTGCTGACTGAGGTCTTCGACTGGCGATCGATCTTTCTCATCCAGGCGCCGATCGCCGTGGCTGCGCTGGCTGTTGCCATCAGCCCCGCCGCTCGGACCACCGCGGCGGTGGCGCCTCGGGGTCGTCCCGCCATTTGGCCGAACCTCGGCCTGCTCTTCCTCTCCGGTGGACTTGTCGGCGCCCTCTTCCTCAGCGTGCTGCTCGTCATCGAGGTCTGGCGCTTCTCCCCCATTGTCGGAGCGGCGGTCGTCACCGCGCTTCCAGCCGGGATGCTGCTGCTGCGTCGATCGAGTTCCCGGCTCGCGCCGACGGCCCGCGTCATCGGCGGCGCACTCCTGTTGGGCGGAGGCCTCGTCGGTCTGGCCTGGCTGCCTGCCGTGAACGCCTGGTGGGCGGTCGCCGCATTGGCCCTGTGCGGCGCCGGATTGGGGCTGCTCACCGGGGTCCTTGACGAGGCTGCGCTGGATGGCCCAGCGAGCGTGATCAGGAACGGCTCGCTGGTAGTCGGCGCCCGGCACGCAGGTCTCGTGCTAGGGCTTGTCCTCATCGCCCCGGTGCTCGCTGGCTCATTGGACCGCGCAACTGAGCGATCGGCGCTTGCCGGTGCCGGTGTCGTGCTAGACGCCAGGGTGCCCGCGCAGGACAAGCTCAAGATCACATTCGCGGTACGGGACAAGCTGGATGTCAACCAGCGCGGCGCGGTCCCAGACCTCGAGAAGATCGTCGCTGGGGCCGGCGTCAAGTCAGCGGCGGGACTGCGCGTCGGGGATGCGCTGGCAGAGCGCATTGAGGGGATCCTGACCCGCGCGTTCCGGCCCGCATTCGGCGTCGCCGCGGCGCTTGGTTTCGCCGTGCTCGTCCCGGGCTTGGTTTGGGCGGTGCGGCGCCGGAGGAACGAGCCGAGCGCCGACGAGCTGCCCGGCGAGCATCCGAGCAGCGCTGAACCGGACAGTGCTGGCTCGGGCACGGGGTTGCCGAGCACGGGATGGCCGGGCGCCGGGTGGCCGAGCAGCTCCGTCGGTCACGATCCGGCAGCCGCCGAACCGACATCGCAGGCCACGTTGTCTGCGGACACACAGGTGACAGGGCCAGGCGGCGGCGAGGCTTGGCAGGCTCAGCCGCCGCGAACCGCAGGGGCCGCACGGG
>JBKPTD010000131.1:0-7141 GCA_046735375.1 Actinomycetota bacterium
TACAAGAGCAGGGGATTGAGCCACCAGAGCAGCATGACCCTCGACCGCGCCGATGCCGTGCTGCCGGCCAGCCGCAGGAGGAGCAGACCAGTGACCACGAAGGCGATCGCGGTGAAGGCCGCCAGCCACCAGACCGTCGCCTGCATCGAGGTGCCGCCGAGGCGAGAGGCGAGCCACTGCTCGCCAGTTGCGACTGGCCCGTAGATCGAGGGTGTGTCCTGCCACGGGCGCTCGACGGCCCGGCCGATCGGATCGCCGGTCGCTGCGAGGTCGGTTGCGGTCGTCGTGTACGGGTCGTCACCGAGCGAGGCGATCCGGCCGTACGCGGCGTACACCAGCACGTCGGCAGAGCCCATCGGGGGGATGACGACCATCGCGACAGCCGCCACGGCGCCTGCCACCACCGCCGTCCGCTGATCAAGCCGCCAGCCGGCGGCGATCGCGCGCAGACCGATCACGAGACCCGCCGCGCCGAACCCGATCGCCGCTAGCAGCAGCGCTGTTACCAACCAGGGTGATGGCTCGAGCCCGAGCTGCCACGGAAGCGCGAACCGACCTGGCAGCGATGGCTGGGCCGCGCTCGGTCCAAGCAGCCCGGTGACGATGACGAGTGCGAGGCTCACCCCGATGGCACCCGTGGCCAGCCGTCCCTGGCTGACAGCCGGAGGAGCAGCGACAGCGGGGCCTGACGGTTCGGTTCTCACTCCAGATCGACCCGCCTGGCGGCTCCGTCCCTCACCGGACGCTGCGGCGGTGAGCCGGTGCCACCCGGCGTACGGCAAGAGCAGCGGCCACGTCGGTGTACTGCCGCAGCCGGTGGATTTGCGCGCGCAGGTCGCGGCCGGTCACCCGGTGATGCAGGTCCACCTCGACCTCTTGGACGTGCATCCCCTGGCGGAGCAAGTCGACGAGCATCGCCGTCTCCACCCCCCAACCGTGCGCGAGAGGCTGGGCCGCTGTGAACGCGGCGCGGGTAAGGCAACGTTGCCCGGACAGCGGCTGTGCCGCCTCGAAGCCGGTGAGCCGCCGCACGCCGTTCCTTGACAGTCGAACGACGAAGCCGAAGCCGCCGCCCTTGCGCTTCTGCGGCGGCAGTACGCCGATGGTCATGTCCGCGGCGCCGATCCGTACGGGCTCCACCAGGGCGGCTCCCTCCTTCGCCGTCTCCTCCAGATCCGCATCAAGGAAGAGCAGATGGCGCGGTGTACGCAGTCCGTCCCGCACGTCCAATCCGGCGACAACGCCAGCACCGGTCGTCATCGCCGCCCCCTTGCCCCGGTTTCTGGTGTGGACGACGACCAGGGCGCCTGCCTCCCGAGCGGTCCGCGCGGTGCCGTCCGTCGAGCCGTCATCGACGACGATGACGAGATCGCTGATCGTCTTCGCTGCCGCGATCGTCGCTGGGATCCGGTCGCGCTCGTTCTTCGCCGAAATGACCACAGCGACGTCGACACTGGAGCTGGCGCTCATGCGGGAGAAGCGTAGCGACGAGCCCTAGCGCGGGACGTACTCGGCAGCGACCTTGATGAAGAGATCGTTGGCCTCTGCCTCCGCGACCGTCACCCGGCAACCCTCGCCGGAGAACGGCCGGACGACCACACCGGCGCGCTCGCAAGCAGCGGCGAACTCGCCAGTTCGCTCGCCCAGCCGTAGCCATACGAAGTTCGCCTCGGTCGGCACAACGGGCCATCCTTGGTCGCGCAGCGCGTCCCAGACCCGAGTCCGCTCCTTCACCAGTGACTCGACCCGGTCCAGCAACTCGGGCTCAGCGTCGAGGGACGCGATGGCCGCGACCTGGGCGATCCCGCTCACCCCGAACGGCACGGCCGTCTTGCGCAAAGCGTCGGCGACGGGCTCGTGGGCGATCGCGAAACCGACGCGGAGACCGGCCAGCCCGTAGGCCTTAGAGAAGGTACGCAGCACCGCGACATTCGGACGATCACGGTAGAGGGGCAGTGCGTCGGAGACCTCAGGATCGCGGACGAACTCGCGATAGGCCTCATCAATGACGACCAGGACATCTGACGGCACTCGGTCGAGGAAACGAACCAGCTCGTCGTGGCGGGCGGCAGCGCCGGTCGGGTTGTTCGGCGTGCAGACCATCACGAGCCTCGTCCGATCGGTGATAGCCGCTGCCATCGCGTCGAAGTCGTGCCGCTCGTCGGCGGTCAACGGGACAGTGACTGAACGCGCACCAGAGATCTGGACGATGATCGGGTAGGCCTCGAACGACCGCCACGCGTAGACAACCTCGTCACCAGGTCCAGCCGTCGCCTGAACGATTTGCTGGCACACCCCGACCGACCCAGTGCCAGTGGCGACGTGTGGAACCGGAACGTCGAACCGCTGAGCGATCCGCGCGGTCAACCCGCGTGCGAACAAGTCCGGGTAGCGGTTGGCCTGCGCACCGGCGTCCGCGATCGCTGCTAGCACGCTCGGCAACGGCGGGTACGGGTTCTCGTTCGAGGAAACCTTGTACATTGGCGCGCCGCCGGGCGGGTTCTGTCTTGCGCGGCCTGGCTTGTAGGTCGGGATGCCGTCGAGCGCCGCGCGCAGCCGTGGGCCGCTGCGAGGGGACTGGGACACCGTCGTCTCCTTTCCTGGCGCCGGCCGATGGAACGTCAAGCCTGCACCTGGCTCACCCTAACCGGGGAACTCCTGCGCCCAGAAATGCGAGCCGAACCCAGCCACCGGCTGCGTCCTCGGTCGCGCGAACCCTCTACCACGGCGGGCTCCCGGCGGCCTTGCCATGCATCTGGCGGTCGTCAGGGCAAGCCGTCAAAGGGCTTTTGACGGGCACTAGCTCGCGGCGCCAGCCGCAGGGCGAGTCTCGACGGCGGCGCGGTCCTCTCCCGCAGCAGCCTGATGGCTGGCTCGCCAGATGCGGCGGCACTCGGCGAGCCAACCCTCGATCTCATCGAAGGCCGCCAGGTTCAGCGAGTAGATCCGGCGCTGGCCCAGCCGCCGCATCCGAATCAAGCCAGAGGCGCGCAGGATCTGGAGATGTTGCGAGACAGCCGACCTGGTGAGAATGAAGCGCTCGGCGACTTCGCTCGCCGCCATGTCCTTGCGCGCGAGCAACTCGATGATTTCGCGCCGAGTTGGATCGGCTAGGACGTCCAGCGCTCGCACGGCCGATACTCAATACTGATCTTGCTTCCGTGTCAACGCCCACACCGACGATTGGCTCCTCATATCGGGACGCTCGACCCCCTGCGTCCTCGCGATCGACGGATGTATATACACGCTGCACCGCGACACAACCGCCTTGATCCGGCCAGGAGACCTCCTCCCGCGCGGCTTTCTGCCAAGATGCGCGTCCATGAGAACGTTCTTGATCCGGTTGCTTGTCAACGCGGTTGCGCTCGGGGTCGCGGCGCTGGTCGTCGACGGCATCAGCCTCGACTCAGACACTACCGGTGGCAAGATCCTTACCCTGCTGATCGTTGCCACGATCTTCGGCCTCGTGAACGCGCTCATCAAGCCCATACTCAAACTGTTCACGCTCCCGCTCTTCGTCCTGACCCTCGGCTTGATCACGTTCGTGGTCAACGCCCTCATGCTGTGGCTCACCGGCGCGATCTCGAGCGGCACCGGGCTGCACTTCTCGGTGGAGGGGTTCTGGTCCGCGTTCTGGGGCGCCCTGGTCATCAGCTTTGTGAGCTGGATCCTCAACGTGCTCCTGCCGGACTAGTACGCGAACCGACGGAGTCGCCACCCACGTCCATGCCTGAATCGTGAGCGGGCACCGGCGCCGGCGCTAGCTCCGGCTGGTCAAAGCGTGCCGCTGGTAGCCAGCGCGGGATAAGCGTCGCAACCACAACCATCGGCACGGTCAGCGCGATGCCCATGGTGGATACCGCGGCCCAGGGTGAGCCGAGCGCGAACGAGGCATACACCATGACCGAGAAGCTCTCGCTCAGCAGCCCGGTGACCGAGGTCACCGTCGCCCGAGCGGGACCGCTGATCGCGTCCTGCAACCTGGCCTCCGCCACGATGACCGCATTCGCCGTGATGCCATAACCGACACCGATGGCCAGAAAACCCAGCCACCGGCCCTCTGCCATACCGACCGCCATGAGGCCCGCGGCAACTCCGAGCGCGCCGGCGATGACACGCTGGCTCAGCCGGGCTGTACGGCCGGCGAGCGCGGTGCCAATCGCCTGACCGGCCACGGTAAGCGCAATGAGGATCGGCACTGTCTGCGTCGCCGCGCCCTTCTCCCGCGCAACGAGTGCGAAGTATTCGTCGTACACCATGAAGCCGAGCAGCAACGCCGTGATCAGTACTGCGTGGCGGACGGCACGCTGGCGCATCGCCTCGGACAGTCCCGAGCGCAGCATCGCCACGTACCTGACGGCGAGCCCGTCGGCCACCTCGGCCGACTGGCTGTCATCGGCTTCGTCGACGTCAACGACACGGGGCGCGCCTGGGAGCGAGACCGCGAGCAATCCCTGCAGCGAAGCGACACCGACACTGGCCCACCCGACGAGGGTGTAGCCGCCGAGGTGGAACAGCGGCGCTGCAAGCACCGTGCCGACCAGGTTGGCAACCATCGAGAGGGAGTTCGCCCAACCCATCAGCCTCGCGTACGAGGACGTTGCGCCATGCGCGGCGAGCTCGTCGTACAGCAACGCCTCGAAGGTCCCCGACATCAGCGCGCTGCTCGTACCCCAACACACGAACCCGGCCGCAAAACCGGCGTACGACGGCACAGCCATCCACAGTGCGAAGCCGATCGCGTGGAGGAACGAGCTGAGAATCAGCAGAGAACGGCGAGAGACCGCATCTGCCCAGGCGCCGGACGGGACCTCCATGACGAACGCCGTGATCGACCAGATCACGAGCAGGGTGGACACCTGCCCGGTGGACACGCCGTGGTCACGGAAGAGCAGGGAATAGACCGCATAAAGCGGAATGAGATCGCGGATCGCGTAGAAGCCGATCATCCGACCGGCGAGACCTCTGGGCACGCGGCTCATCGCCGCCCCCACAGGTGCGAGGGGTCGACCGCGGTGGCCGCGCGGTCGTTGTCAGGTCAAGGCTGGGCTGCGGGGTAGATCACGCTTCGACCTTCACAGCCGTGCGGCAAACCTGTCAACCGAAAAACGACCTCCGCCGCCAGATCATCTGGCGAGGTCCAGGCGCATGATCGGCCGGGTGGAGCTGCGACGCTCGACCTCGGTGAACCCGCCGGCCTGGAACATCGCGATAGTGCCGTAATAGAGCTCAGCATTCTGACGGCGCCTGCCCAGCGGGTCGATCGGATATCCCTCGATGGCAGCGGCGCCGTGCTGCTTGGCGAAGGCGATCGCCGCGTCTAGCAACGCGGATGCGACTCCGTGTCCGCGATGACCACGTCTGATGTAGAAGCAGGTGACGGCCCAGACGGTCGGGTCGTCGGGATCGTCGGGTTTGGTGGTGCGCGATCGAAGGACGCGGCCGTACTCGACCCTGGGAGCGACGGCACACCAGCCAGCCGGGACGCCATCGTCGTCGTAGCCCAGCAGCCCCGGCGGCGGATCCACGTCAAGACGGGCTCGCAACGCGCGCTGGTTCGTCGTGCCGCTATCGCGACAGCCGTCGGCCCACTCCTGCGAGGTGGTCCGGAAGTACATGCACCAGCAGCCACTGGACGCGCCGTTTGGCCCGAACAGATCCTTCAGATGTGCCCAGCTATCAGCCGTGGCCGGCTCGATCCGCATGCCAACAAGTCTCCCGGCCGCCACTGACAAGAGCACAGACGGACCAGTGTCGCCTGTCCGAGGTCCTTTGTCGGATGCCTGGGGCCGCTGGATGGATGGCAAGGCCGCCGCGAGCCCTCGTAGTGGAGCTACGTGGGCGAGCGAGAACGCAGCCAGGCGCCAGCGGGACCAGGCAGACGCAAAGAGACTTTGGGCACGCGACACTAGCCCGACGGCTCCCAGACTGCCTGGTCATGTGCGAACAGGACCCGTGCGGGATCAAGGCTCATCACCCGGTCGATCCAGGCCGGATAGGCGGGCAGTGGCCGAGCGACTCCGTCGCGAACAGCCCGAGCGGCAAGCTGGTCGCTCCCGAAGTCGGCGGACGAATCGTGCGCCTGCCCGGCGAGAACCACCGTGCCGTCGGCGCAGCGGACTGCCAGACTCTGGTGACCCGCGGTATGCCCTGGCGTCGCGAGGATCCAGACACCGGGAAAGATCTCGGTCTCGCCGTCGAGCTCCTCGTATACCGCCCCTGAATGGTCGATCAGCTGAGGCATTGTGTAGTCGGGCGTCGTCCGTGCCTCGGCGAGCTCGCGCCGCTGAATGAAGACGGGACGGCCGGCAAGCAGAGGATTGCCGCCGCAATGATCGAAATGCAGGTGGCAGTTGACGACCCAGCGGACGCGCCTGTCATCAACGCCGGCGTCGACAAGCGCGCGGTCGAGTGGCCGCCGCACGGGTCGGTAGTGCGCATCGACCTCGGGATCTCCGCTGCCGAGGCCGGTGTCGAAAAGCAGCACACCGTCGCCGAGGTCGACGGCGTAGCCAAGGCACGGCTCAACGCGCGGCCGGCCGGTGATGCTCTCCTCACCGGGCCGTACAAAATAACCGAAGTCGACCCTTCTGACGTCCCCAACCGTAGGCACGCCGCCAATCCAACCACCGGTCATCCGCGCGTCATCATGACCGCCGTCGGGCGCCCCTACGACAGTGGCTCCCGGGTCGCGGTCCACACCGAGGTCGTCTAAGGGATTCCGCCGCGGCGGCGCGGCGAGTTCATCCTCCGAAGAATCGTTCGAGGACCGGACCAATCGCCGTGGGGTCGACCGTATGTGTCTGGCCTTCGATGGTCAGGCGTTTGCAGTTAGGGATGCTCGCGGCAATCGCCTCCGCGGCCTGCTCGAAGAAGTCGTTGCCGCCACCCGTGGACACCAACGTTGGCTGCCTGATCATGGCTAGACGCATGGTCGGCGGGAGGCCATCCCCCAAGCAGGCGGCGTCGTAGGCCAGGGTGTGTGCGATGGCCTCCAGCACGGGCCACATCGGCGAGCCCTTTGCTCCGACGATGTCCTCCTCGGATGCCCTGGCCACCCGCATGAACAGCTCGATCGCCGCACCGCGACGACACTCGGCGAGCGCCGCGCCAAGGTGCTCGATGTAGTCGCGCCAGCGCC
>JBKPTD010000132.1:0-5599 GCA_046735375.1 Actinomycetota bacterium
GCAGGTGGCTGCGTCTACGATGGCGTGCCGCTGGCCGGCGTCGGTGTCGAGATCGGGACGGATGGGACGGTGGAGTTGTCAGGCCCGACCCTCGCGGCTGGTTACCGGCTGGATCCGGCTGCCACGAAGACGGCTTTCTCGCGGGGCAGGTTCCGCACATCGGACCGCGGGCGGATCGACCGGGACGGCCGGCTCATCGTGCTTGGCCGCGCGGACGATGCCATTCTCACCGGGGGCGTGGTCGTCGACCCCGTCGCGGTCGAGACTGTGCTCTCCACGCATCCGGCGATAGCAGCGGCCGCAGTGATCGGCCGGCCGGACCATGAGTGGGGCGAACGCGTCGTGGCTGTGGTCGTGCCGGTGGCATCGGGCGAGGTACCCGCTCTGGACGACGTGCGTCGGTGGGTGGCGGACAGGCTAGGAGCGTGGCAGGCACCGCGCGAGATGGTCCTCGCCGCGACGCTGCCGATGCTGCCGACCGGAAAGCTCGACCGGTCACGCGTCAGAGAGACTGTCCGGCGTGGTTAGCACGGCGGAATGGGTGGCAGGGGCCCGCCCGCGAACGTTGCCTGCTGCGGTCGCCCCGGTTGCCGTCGGCACCGGCGCGGCTGCTGCCGCCGGCGACGCAGTTCCCGGACGGGCGCTCCTGGCGCTGGTGGTCGCGCTCGCGCTTCAGGTTGGCGTGAACTACGCCAACGACTACTCGGACGGGATCCGGGGCACCGACGCCGACCGTGTCGGTCCGTTCCGGCTGGTCGGCTCCGGCACGGCACGACCGGAGGCGGTACGGCTCGCCGCGTTCACGTCCTTTGCGGTCGCCGCGGCTGTCGGGCTCTGGCTCGCGGCGCTTACCTCCTGGTGGCTCATCGCCGTGGGCGCGGCCGCGCTGGCAGCCGCGTGGTTCTACACCGGCGGACCGCGGCCGTACGGATATCACGGCCTCGGCGAGGCGGCGGTATTCGTCTTCTTCGGCCTGGTCGCGGTTGTGGGCACCGCGTATGTCCAGTGTGAGCGGATCACCGGTCTTGCCGTGGCTGCCGCACTGCCGATCGGGCTGCTGGCCTGCGCGTTGTTGCTGACGAACAATCTCAGGGACATCCCGACCGATCTCGCCACCGGCAAGCGGACATTGGCTGTACGCCTTGGCGACCGCCGAACCCGATTGGCCTACATCGGTGCGGTCGTGCTCTCCTTCGCCATCGTTATCGTCATTGCGATCCGCCACCCGTGGGCCTTGCTTGCGCTGCTGGCGGCGCCACTCGCTGTGCCGCCGATTCGGCGGGTCTTGTCCCCCGCCCGCGGCGCCGGCCTGGTCCCCGTACTCAAGGAAACGGGGCGACTTCAGCTCGTCTTCGGGCTGCTCCTCGCGGTCGGCTTGGCGATCTAAGAGACAGAGAACCGGTCGACGCCGGTCTCACGCGTCGTGTGTTTCACTTGGGCTTGTGAAGGCGCACCCGGCCGTCGCGTACACCCTGTCGCGCATAGTGCTGTTCGTCGTGGCCTTGTGGGTGTTCTATCTCCTGGGCGCCCGGCAGGTGCTCTTGGTCGCGCTCGCCGCCCTGGCGTCCGGGCTTATCAGCTTTGTCGTGCTGTCCAGGCAACGCGACGCCATGTCGGCGACCGTCTCCGACCGGGTACGGCGGATGAGGGAGCGCCTTGACGCTTCGGCAGCGGCCGAGGACATCGACGAGGATCACCCCGAGCGCGGCGAGTAAGGCAGGGGCCTCCGCGGCTCTAGGCCATCGGCTCTGGATCGGCTGGTACGGGGGTTCGCTGTTCCCATTTCGTTGACAGCACCACGCTGGTCCTCGTCCGCGCGACGCCCCTGATTCGCATCAGCCGGCCGAGGAGGCGCTCGAGGCTAGCTACATCGGCTGTGCGAACCTTCGCGACGAATGTCTCTTCGCCAGCGATGAACCAGCAGTCCTCGATCTCCCGCACATCGCGCAGCCGACGCGCCACGTCATCCTGATCAGCGGAGTCAGAAAGCACGACACCGATGAGCGCGGTCACGCCATAACCGATGGCCACCGGGTCGACGCGGGCGTGGTAGCCACTGATCACGCCGGATTGTTCGAGGCGATTCACCCGGTCGGTGACGCTCGGCCCTGACAGGCCCACGAGCCGGCCAAGCTCCGCGTAGCTGGCGCGGGCGTTGGTCCGCAGGGCTTCGATCAGCTTTCGATCCACTGAGTCCACGTGGGATCCTCTCGATCCAAGGTCGATCGCACGCCTCAGCGTAGCGGAATAAAGGCGATAGCGGCTCTTGTTCTACGAAATGCAGGTCAGAGCCGCTGGACGACCTAGGATCCAGCGGCCAGCATAACCACGAAGGGGGTACTGGGATGATCACTCTCGACCTTGCTAAGGAGCACCGGCTCGAACTCCGCCGCGAGGCCCTGCGGTCGCAGTCGCGACTGACCGACCGCGCCCGCACCCTCGCCACCCGCCTCGCCCGTTGATCGGCCGAGGAACCGGGGGACGATCTAGACGTGCTCCATTCGCCCGCCCGACATCGGCGTCAACCGCTGGTACTCGGGCGGGCGAACCCTTCTGGCAGGGCAGTCCGGCGACTGTGGCCTACGCTGGAGAACGGTCCCCGCGGACTGCAGGCGTTGGTCGCCGAGGCTGGCCGGCGGGGTCGTACAACCGGCTCCAGTAGGTGTGAAGAGGTGTTCGATGCGGTATCTGCCCGTCCTGCTGCTGATCGGGCTCGAGATCTTCGCCCTCATCGACTGCATCCAGACCTCCGAGGACGAGGCACGGCATCTGCCCAAGCTCGCGTGGATCATTCTGATCGTCATCGCACCACTCGTGGGCGCTATCGCCTGGCTCTTCGCGGGCCGGCCCCGCGCCGCCGCCGCCGAAGGTGCACAGCCCACTCGCTCCAGCGGCCCAGCCGTGGGCCGATCGGGCCGGCCGCTCGGTCCGGATGACGACCCGGAGTTTCTCGACCAGCTCCGGCGCCAGGACGCCGAGCACGAGCGAATGCTCAAGCAGTGGGAAGAGGATCTTCGCCGCCGCGAGGAGCAGGACCTGCACGACGAGTCCGGCAACAACGGCGACGGCTCGAACCCACCGGCCCGCTAGTCTCACGGCCTCCTGCGGCACCTCGCGGCACGCGAGGGCGGGCGCCAGACCCGGCGGATAATGCGATGCGACGCGCCCGATCCGTGTCCGAGGATGGGCGCATGGACGTACGCATCCGGCCGGTGCTCTTCGACGAGTGGGAGAAGGTCCGCGACCTGCGGCTGGAGGCGCTCAAGGACACGCCCATCGCGTTCAGCGAGCGCTATGAGGATGCCGTGCGCTTCCCCGATGACGAGTGGCGCGCCAGGACGGCGCGGAGCGTCCAGGGCCAAAGGACCACCAAATGGGTGGCCGAGGCTGCTGACGGCCGCTGGGTCGGCATGATGACCGGGTACCGGGATGGCGCGCGGGACGGATGGGTGATCGCCGTCTACGTCGCCCCGGACTTCCGAGGCCGAGCCGCCGGTGTCGCCGACCGCTTGCTGGATGCCGTGGTGGACTGGGGACGGAACGAGGCCCGGGTCGCCCGGCTGGTTCTCGAGGTACGTGAGGACAACGAGGCGGCCAGGCGGTTCTACGCTCGCCGCGGCTTCGCCGAGACCGGAAACACCCAGCCGTATCCCCTCGATCCCGCCTTCAAAGAAATCGAGATGTCTCTCGAGCTCTCCTGATCCTCTCGCCTTCACGGAGAAGGACGCCGTGCCCGGCGCCACGCTCCCACCGGGGAACCGCGATCAGTGGATTGCCGCCTCAAGCATCGACGAACGGTGTCCCCTCACCCAGAGCCTCGCCCGAACGGTGTCCCCTCACCCAGAGCCTCGCCCGAACGGTGTCCCCTCACCCAGAGCCTCGCCCGAACGGTGTCCCCTCACCCAGACGGACGGGGGCCGAGCCCCTGATCATTGGACCGTTAGCCAGAACAAATCACCCACGCGCTCTGGCTGGCTGTCCAATGAAGACCCGCCGGACCTGTTTGCGTCGGGCTCATGGTCCATCGATCAGCGCCGGCGGCTGCATTCACAGCTGGGAGGACTTCGTGTCCGAAGAGGCCTGAAGGTATGGCGCGAGCAACTCATTCAGCTTCGGCGTCCGCCGACGGGCCAGTCCGGCTAGCAGGTCCGCCACCTGCACCCGCGGGTCGTCCTTCGAATCGACTTGGACGAACGAGCGCAATGGCGCAGGCGCCGGAGACACGGCCTCGGCGAGAAACGTGCCCAACCGAGTCACCCGGTCCCGGGTCAGGGCACTTTGCTCGTCGTGCACTACGGCGACCGACCGCTCGCCAGCGCTCCAGAACAACAGCGTCTCGGCGAGTGCAGGTACCAGCGGCTCCAGCGGCGGTGGGAACGAGGGATCCTCATCGATCAACCGAGCCATCACCTCCTCGACCCGCGCCCGCGTCACCTCCCGTAGTGCGGGCAGGTCGGCAGGCATCGTCGCGAAGAACCGATCGATCGCGTCGTGGCCGATCAGCCGGACCCGCTTCGTTCTGGTCAGGTCTACGAACGCCGCCAGGAAGCCGGTCTGCCCCCGAAGCGTGAGCACGGCATCGGAGTGATCCCTGCCCAGGCGGGTGCCCGCGCCGTATGACGGTTCCTCGGTGAACAACTCGAGTACCCGGGCGGCGACGTACCCGGTCTTGTCGATGACGTGGACGTGCGCACGCCCGCGCAGCGTGGTCAGGAACCACTCAAGCGCGGGCCGCTGGTCGAGTCGCAGCAACTGGTTGGACTTGTACTCGGAACGGGGCCGAAGACGGGATCGCAGGGCGGTGACCACCTCGGCGGCCTCCGGTACGGCGAGATCGACGCTGGCGTGGGTGATCACTGGCGAGGCAGAGTTGAGGAGGTTGCTCCCGGAGAACCCGGACTCGTCACACGCGATCTCGACCCACGACGACTGGCTGGTCATCAGGTAAGAGCTCCAAGCCGAAGGACTGCACGCTACGTGGCCCATCGTCACGACGACGGGCGTGATCAGGCGAGAAACGCGTGATCAGTGAGCGGCAACGGCCGGAGCAGACATGCGACCCATGATGACCCGGCTCGGGCCGAGACACCAAAGGACTATCGGCTCATACCTCCCGGGCGGGTCCGACCAGGAGCAACTGGCCCGCCACGGTCGGGCTGGCGAGGAAGTCGACCGGCGGGGCATTGCAGCGGGTGACCCCAGATGTCCCGGGGTCGACGATCCCATCGACTGATGGGCGCTCACGTCCCTCTATGGCCTCGATCCGACTCACGGTCCGGCAAAGGCCTACCGTAAGGAGCGCGAAGACGAGGAAAGAGGCACCGTGGAACTTGGTCGCCGGCAGGATGTTTATTGCCGCCATTGCGGTGTTCGGCTGCGTCGCCTGTTCGGTCGGTGGTTTCACGTGCGCACCCTGGGACCGATGGAGTGCCGAAGCCCCGCGCCAGAAGCCTGATCACACTCATTTGACCCTATGAGGGCCGGGCCCCCTTCCGTGCTCAGCCCGGTGGCGCAACGCTCCGGGTGTCATACGAGCTCGGGAAGGAGGCCCGACGATGTCTGTCTACGTCGGAATCGACGTGCATCGCAAGCGTTCCCA
>JBKPTD010000133.1:0-31049 GCA_046735375.1 Actinomycetota bacterium
CGCTGCTTTAGCTGAGGGCCGCGGACGCGCCGGTCGCCCCGATGAGGATCACCGGCGCAGACTGTTGAAGGCTGGCAGCCCGCGGCCGCGGCCTAACCGGCTGCCTGCAAGGAGCCACTGTTGGGCCTGCCAACCGTGGGATGTCGGAGTAATCCGGCGAAGGAACTACGGTACTTTCAGACGCCTGGAGGGCTCGCCTAGTGGCCGATGGCGGCGGTCTTGAAAACCGCTAGGGCGCGCGAGCGTCCTCGTGGGTTCGAATCCCACGCCCTCCGCTCTTGTGATCTCTCAAGACATAGGAATGACCCTGAACCCACTACTGGGGTTCGGGGTTGTTCGTTTCGTGGGGCCTTTGGGGGCTCCTGTGGGCTGGTAGTCGCGGGTGGGGTCGAGGGTGAGCTCGCGCAGCAGTTGTCCGGTGGCGGCGTCGATGACGCGGATGTGCAGGTCCTGGACGAGGAGCAGGACGTGGGCTCGGGCGTGGGTTCGCCCGATGCCGATGTGCAGGCGGCCGGCGTGGCGGAGGGTGACCACGCCGGTGGCGTCGACCCGGTCGCGGCGGATCCGGTCGTGGGTGTCGGTGTCCCGGCCGGCCGTGGGGGTGGCCTTCGGCCGGGCGGCGTAGATCGTGGCGGGGGTGGTGCGGTGCGGCAGGGCGCGGTGCGGTTTCCCCGGATCGTGGACCGCCCGCAGCGCCCGCCACCGGGCCAGCCCTGCGGAAAGGCCCCGACCAAGGCCCGTCACCCGCAGCGTCTCCCACAGCAGGACCGCGCCTGCCTGGGACACCAGGTCCCGGCCGTCCGCGGACACGGTGATCTTGCTCGCCCGTGCGTTATTCTGCATGCGGAAAGTGCCTTCGGCTCGGGTACGGACAGGACCTTCGACAAGCCCTATTCTCCCAGGTCAAAGGCGCTTTTTCATGCAAGCGAACGTCGTGCGCTGATCCCGAAGCCAGCGCGCTATCCTCTGGTGCGTGGAGCTCGTGCGGACACAGCGGCTGCTACTGCGGCGCTGGGAGGACTCCGATCTCCCCGCCTTCTTTGACCTTTACTCACGTGAGGACGTGGCGCGGTGGCTGGGACAGCATCCACGGCGTGCTCTGGCGACCCTGGGCGAGGCACGTGAACGCCTCTGTCAATGGCATGTCCTCGAGCAGGGACTCGATCCTCCGCTCGGGCGGTGGGCGATCGTCCCGCTTAACCGCTTCCCGCGGCAGGAGCAGCCGGTCGGGACAATCCCGCTACTGCCAGTCACCGATCCCGATGGCCCGGCGGGCCAGGTCGAAGTGGGCTGGCACCTGCATCCTCATCACCAGGGCCAGGGACTGGTGACCGAGGCAGCTGGCGCGATCCTCGCGGCGGCAGCCGAAGCGGGGATTGAGCAAGTCATCGCGCTGACCGACCCGGACAACATCCCGTCCCGGGCCGTAGCCGCCCGGCTGGGCATGCGCGACGAAGGTATCACCCAGCGCTGGTACGGCCTGACATCGCGCCAGTACCACAAGATCACAACCAATATCGGTGATTGCAGACCCGCCAGATAAACCCGGACCGCTCCCTGCTGCTGCCGCGCGGGCCCTGGCCGTAGACAAGGGTCTGAGCATCATCACCTGCCCTGAGACACGATCCCGAACCGTCAGCGAACACTGAGATCTTCGAGCAGCTGGCGATGTCCCTCACCGGAAAAGTGCCTTCCCGCTGGATGCGGACGAACCCGCGGCAGGCCCAATCCTCCCAGTTCAAAGGCGCCTTCTACCGATCCGCCCCGGCATGGACGCCATCCAGGCTAAAGGCCGAGGCTAACGGCAAGAGAACAACTACGGGCCTTGCGCAGGACCCGGCCGAATATGAAGGCGAGGCCGCGGTGAAGCTGAATGAGCTCGGTTGGCTGTTCCTCGGCGCCTGCACTTCGGCCGCGTCCGCTGCGGTGATCGTGTACGCGGTGCTCCGGGCGCTCTACGGTTCATGACGCCGCAAAGAACCAACACGGCTACGCTCAGGTGAGCTTTGCGATCGTCCGGCTGGGGGGTCAACGATGCTTGTCGTCGGCACATGGAATCTGGAGAACCTGTACTGGCCCGGTGGTGAGTATGGGCCGAGTGATGACGAGACCTACTCGGCGAAGCTGAAAGGGCTCGCGGATACGGTCAACGGTCTGGTTCCAGACCTGCTCGGTGTACAGGAAGTGGGCGAACCAGAGGCACTCGGAGATCTGGTGGACCTGCTCGACGGCGAGTGGCACACTGCCCTGTCCACGCTGCCGGACAGGCGAGGCATCCGGGTCGGGTTCATCTCCCGGCACCCGATGACTCGCGTCGCGGACTCGGCGGACTTCCCGGCCGCGTTAGCCCCGCTGCAGGCCGATGACACCGCCGGAGTGACTACTCGGATGGGCCGAGGGCTGCTCGTAGTGCGGATCGAGCCCGCGCCCGCGGTGGCGGTGCATGTGATCGTCTGCCATCTCAAGTCGAAGCTGGTGACCTACCCCGATGGCCGGTTCAGCCCTCATGACGAGGGTGAACGGGCCCGATATGCCGCGTACGCGCTATATCGGCGGGCCGCAGAGGCGGTCACCGTGCGTGGCATGGCGGACCAACTCGTGGATGGACAGGGCCAGGACCGCGCTGTGGTGATGCTCGGCGACCTCAACGACGAACCGCAGGCGGCCTCCACCCAGATCCTGCTCGGCCCGCCCGGGTCGGAGCTTGGCACCGCCGGTGCCGATCGGGCCGACAAGGGCGACGCATTCAGACTGTGGGACCTCTTCCCGCTCATCCCCGAAGACCAGCGGTACTCCCGGGTCTACCGCGGGCGCAAGGAACTGATCGACCACATCCTGGTCAGCCATGCCCTCCGCGACCGCGTACAAGAGGTGCGTAGCGTGATCGACCACCCGCTCCCCTCCATCGCCGACAACCCGGCCGAGCGGCGGGACGCCGTCGACTCCGATCACGCTCCGATCATTGCCCGAATCGACCTTTAGCGCGTACTAGTTTCGCGATAGGAGATCCCGGACGATTAGGGTCGCTGCCGCGGGTGCTCCTTTGACGAAACCGAAGAACGGCCCGAAGTCTTGGGTGGCTGAGAAACCGGTGATGTATAGACCGTGAACGCTCGTCTGGAATGCATTATCCAAGACCGGGAAGCCGTTGGACAATTCGACCTCTGTCAGCAAACCCGCCAGGTAGGGAACTTTGCCCAGATCGGCACGGTATCCGGAGGCGAACACCACACGGTCGGCAGTTAGTCGTGTTGAGTTCGAGAGCCGCACATCCAACTCGTCATGGCCGCGCTGAGTACTTCAACAACTTCCGTTCCTGGCCATCGGTTTATCCCCGCCCATTCCAGCCGAGGTGTAAGCCAGTATTCCAGGGTGAGTCTGCCGACTTCCCAGAAGCGCTTGGCGATCGCATCCTGCTCGTTCTTTGGAAGGTTACGCCAATATCCCGGCACGCCGACCGTCCGCTCGACGTGGTCATCAACGAATTTCCAGCTAACCCGTTCGAAGCGAGGGATCTCGTGGCGGTGGACAATGTCGATGCGGGCGGCGCCGTGCTCTCTGATCAACGCTGCCCACTCGTACGCACTCTGCCTGCCGCCGATGATCAGAACGCGCGCGTCCGCCATGTCGTCAAAGCGCACCAGGTCGCAGGTGTGAGCGGCGTACCCCGCCGGCAGCGATGACGCCCACTGGGGCACATTCGCATAGGTGCGGATCCCGGGCGCCGATACGACCGCGTCGGCGTGGATGCGTTCGCCGCTTCCCAGCGAGGCCTCAAACCGGCCATTCGCCTTGGTCAGCGTGTCGACGAGTGCGTCGTGGACATCGACGCCCTTTGCCTTCCTGAACCAGTCGGCGTATTCCAAGAAGACCCCGATCGGAATCGGGTCGACCTCACTTGCCTCGATTCCGCGTTCCGCCAGATACGCCTCCAGCGTGTGAGTGGCGGCGCCGTCGAGATGCCAATCCGGCCCCGACCGAAGGAACATTCCCGTCGGCATGTTTGTTCGCCAAAAACCCATGGGACTACCCAGGACCGCGGTATGGATACCGCGCTCACGCGCAAGCGCGGCTGTCGATAGCGCATATGGACCGGCACCGATAACGAGCAGCTGCGTGTCTATCATCGATTAGATCACTTCATGGTGGTCTGCATTCACGTCGTCATGCGACTCAAGTGGACAAGTGATCATTCAGCGCCCCCGCTCAGAGTTGCTGCTCAACGACCTGGGTTGCCTTTGCTCGACGCCGCGAAGAGAATCACCAGTCTTATAACCTCGCCTGCCGGATGAGGGATCCAAGCAGGCTGTAGATCATGAATTGTGCACCAGCGACAGCTTCGATTGTGCCAACTGCCGCGGGAAGAATTCAATGAGAGATCGCTTGGATTCGTCTCCGGCGGCGGTCGGCGACCGTGAGTTTTACCTCCCACGGATGGTCAGCGACGCGGGTGCCTCTTGTGGAGCTTCTGCGAGCTACAGGATGCACGGGTGCCCGGATTCGATCAGGTGCCGGCTGGGGAGCCCACAGGACTGTCGCGCGCGGTGTTCGCTGGAGCACTGACTGACTGGCTCAGTCGGGACTCACAACGATCAGATAACCGGCGAGGCTAGAGGCTCCCGCATTAGACCGGTTTGTACGGTTACCTCACCATGGCGTGTGCCAGCCTGATTTCTTCTTTCCGCGCATCCGTCCTATCGTCCGTTGTAACGCTCAACCAATCGTTGGGCGATCCTCTGTACGGGCCTCGAGCGAGGTCCTTCCTGCAGGGTCATCAGAAAGGTATGGAGCATGGCCCAATTGTCCCTAACGCAGCGCAGGTTAGTGGCGGCCGGTGCTGCCACTGCTGTTGCTGCGGCCACAGTCCTCGTCGTCGGCCTTACCCGGGATGGCGATCGGGCCGAACCCCGCTACCGCGGCTATCTGGAAAGGATTGGGGGAGAGAGCGAGGAGAAAGAGCACGGCATCGAGGAGTTCGTCGGCGATCCCAGTTCGGAGTCGACGGAGATCTACAACTCGATCACGTCGGCGGCCAATGCCCGCCTCGCACCGTACGGCTCGGTTGCAGCCGGCCAGCTTTCGTCGAGCCTGGGTAACTTCCGAACCCTGACGTCGAACGGCAGCAGGTGGTCTGAGGTCACGAACCTTCCGTACGACGCCGATGACCCCAACTACCGCGACCCGGATTTCTCCAACTCCTCTGGTGGCGCGGGCTTCGTGGCCGGTCGCATGACCGGGTTGGCGGCCGGCGATGGTTACTTGTTTGCCGGAGGCGCCAACGGTGGCGTGTTCCGGAAGAAGCTGAACAACCTCGCCGACCCAAGCGACGACGGGGCCTGGGAGCCAATCTCGGACGGGATCTTGTCGCTGTCCACGGGCGACCTCGAATATCACGATGGTGCTCTCTGGTACGCGACCGGCGAGGCGAACACCGGCGGCACGTCCTATGTCGGCGCCGGCATGTTCCACAACTCACGCGCCGCTGACCCGTCACTTGCCGCGGCCCAGTTCACCGACGCCGACCGGCTTGGTGGAACCGAGCTTGAGAGCCGCGGCATCAACAAGGTTCGCTTCGACGACGTACGCCACTGGGCCTACGCCGCGACGACTCGTGGCTTGTGGCGCTATCCCTTGAATCCGACGACCAACGCACCGGTCGCAAGCCAGGCGTGGACGAACGTGCTCATGCCCAACCCGGCTGCGGACAGCAACATCAGGACGCCGTACAAGAACATGGTCAACGACGTGGCCATCGACGACAGCGGCGGCGTACTTGTCAACGCCGCATGGCGCAGCGGTGACCCGAGCTACAACGGCTTCTACTTCAGTGCCGCGGGCAGCGAAGGCACCTATTCGCAGGTCAACCCGCAGGGTGGTCTCGGTTACCAGCAAGTCGGCAACACCGAGTTCGCATGGGGGACCGACGCAGCCGGCCACAAGAAGGTTCTTTACGCGATCGTGGAGTCGCCGAAGAAGCTGCAGAACAACCCGCAGACCGTGCTCTACGGCCTCTACAAGTCGCCCAGCGGTACGCTCGCCGGGCCGTGGAACCGCATTGCCGACAGCGGGAAGCTCAAGGCATCAGGGTCCGCGCTGCAGGGCGGAGCGGGCCTCAACTATCGCCCCGGAATTCAGGCTTGGTACAACAACTTCATCCTGGCCGAGCCGGGTCACCCCGACCACGTGTGGGCCGGACTTGAAGAGGTGTTCGAGACCAAGGACGGCGGCAACAGCTGGACGACGCCCGGTCCGTACTGGAACTTCGGCTTCAAGTGCTGGTCCATCAGCAACGCCGACAACACCTGCCCAGAAACCACCCACTCCGACCAGCACTCCATCGTGACGTACGGCGGGCGGGTCTATGTGGGCAACGACGGAGGCCTGAAGTCACGGCCGATCAACGGCCAAGCGAACAGGGACAGCCACGCAACGGACTGGGCCAACCACTCCCAGGGCCTGCGCACCTTGCAGTACTACTCGGTGGGTGTCGGACGTGACCCGGAGCGCGGCGGTTATGCCGTCGCCGGCGGGCTGCAGGACAACGGCGGCTCGCTCCTGCGCGGTGACCAAAAGGACAACCAGGGCCACACTGAAATGGTCTCGCCGTTCGGCGGCGACGGTGGAGACACCATCGTCGATCCGAGGAACGGCTGCCACATCCTCGACGAGTACGTCTATCTCACCTTGTGGATGACCACGACCTGTGGGCAGACCGATGGCTCGAAGAGCGCGGTCGTCGATGTGTCCGTGCCCGACTCCAACCCGAGGTTCACCGCACCGTTCCGCATCGTCCGCGGTTCGGAGAACTCCGGCGACCACGCGAGCGAGCGGTGGATGGCTGGCGGGAATGCGGTGTGGAGCCACGACCTCGGCTTCTCCATCACCAGGGAGCAGGCTGGGTCGCTCGCCAACCACGGGTGGACCAAGCGCATGACACTCGGTACGCCCGGGCGGATGGTCGTCGGGCTCGACGCTGTGGCCGATCCCTCAGCGAAGCAGGACGCCAGCAAGGACGTCATCGTGGCGGCTTGGTGCGGCGAAGCGAACTGCAACAGCGAGAGCTTCTCCCGCGGCGTCCAGACCAACTTCGGTGGCAGCTGGCATGAGCTCGACATGACGGGTCTGCCCAACCGCTTCCCGAACGCGGTCTACATCGACAAGGTCAGCGCCGACAGCGCGACCGTGTACCTCGTGTTCAACGGCTACAACCGTCGGTTCATCGAGGGAGCGGGCGCGGCGCAGGACCACGTGTGGAAGGGAGTCCTGACCAAGACTGGCGGAGTCACCTGGACGAACGAATCGGCAGGGACGCCGGATGTTCCGGCGACCGACGTCGTTCGCGTGGGCGACAGGCTCGTTGTCGGGACGGACTACGGCGTCATGGTTGGCACGCTCGACGCGTCCGGCGATGTGACCGGCTGGCAGCGGGTCGGCGGCAACTCTGGTACGGCCGGCGCGTTGCCGCTCACCACGGTGTTCGACATCACGGTCGGACCTGACGGCTATCTGTACGCCGCCACTCACGGCCGTGGCATCTGGAAGACCCCACTGAGCGGCCTCTAGGCCGAGCCGCTTCTTACCGTCGATAGGGGAGAGGGGCACGGTCACTCGGAAGGATCGAGTGACCGTGCCCCTCTGGCGTCTGGTGCTCAGCCGCCGGCGAGCCCCTCGTCGATGGCCCGCATCAGGGAACCGTCGGCGGTGTCATTGTCGAGCGCCCATGCCATGGCACCGCCGAGGCGGTGCTCTTTGACGTACTCCATCTTCTGGGAGATCGCGGTCGGGTCGTCGAAGGTCCAGAAGGTGGTGCCGTCGTAGAGCCAGGCCACGCCATTGGCGTTGTCCCGGTACAGCGTGAACCCAGGCAGGTCCTTGACGACTTTGTACGGCGCAGGGGTGCCAGGCGCACCGCCGGTTGCAGGCTGGAACAGCCCGTTGTTCGAGCTGGACACGCCCGTCCAGCCCTGGCTGTAGAACGGCACGCCGAGAACAAGCTGCTTTGAGGGCGCGTCCTCGGACAGGTAGGTCTGAACGGTGAGGTCGTCACTGAACCTCTCCGGTGACGGGTCACCCGCGGGGCTGAACAGCGCCGACTGATGGTTCGTGGTCGGCTCCCAGGAACCGTGCAGGTCGTAGCCCTGAAGTGTCGCAAAGTCGAGATCCTTGAAGATCTTCTTGACCTCGAAGCCCGCAGCAACCTTGGCAGGGTTGGCAGGAAGGAAGGCAGTGAGCAGGTAGTGCTTGTTGACACTTCGCCCGAGCGCGTCGAGTTGCGTGCGGAACTCCCGCACGAGCCCGGTGAAGTTCCGCTTGTCCTCCGGCCTGATCACGTTGCCGGTGTTGCCGTCGGATCCTGGCCACTCCCAGTCCAGGTCGAAGCCGTCGAAGACGTCGGCAGCCGATGCGGGGCCGCCGCGGCCGGGTGCGTCCGCCAGAGCCGGCAGGTTGCCCTTGATGAACAGGTCGATGCAGCTGGCGACGAACTCTTTGCGGTTCTGCGGAAGGGCCGCGTCCGAGAAGAACTTGGACCAGGTCCAGCCACCGAGTGACATCACGACTTTCAGGTTTGGGTTACGTTCCTTCAGCTTGCGCAGCTGGTTGAAGTTGCCTGCCAAGCGCTGGGTATCCGTGTCCGCAACGCCGTCGACGGATTCCTCCGCGCTTGCAGGCCGCTGGTAGTCGGCCCACGCATCCCCCTGTCCAGCCTGGTTCACCTCGAAGCAACGTGCGTTTTCGGACACATTGCCGAATGCGTAGTTGAGCACGGTCATCCGGGCGGCGTTGCCGCTTGTCTCGACGTTCTTCACGAAGTAACCGCTGTAGATCCCCCACTGGGTGAAGTAACCGATCCGCTGAAGTTTGGTCGATGGCGGGCCGGCAGCGGCCCCAGGCGTCGCCGAGGCCGCAACCAGCGACGACACCACCACTCCTAAGGTGGAGATGAGCGCGAAACGGAAGAGAAGCTTTTTGGGCATGGGCCCTCCTCGGGCGGTACGGGGATGGGCGTGCAATGGCCGTTGGTGAACCGTCGAAAACAGTAAAGAAACTTAACGACTCGCTGTCAACGGGTTGCCACCAACCACTTGCCTTTAGTCACCGCACGTGACTGGCAGCGTCATCGCGGCGAGGTCGCCGCGCCAGTCGAATACCCCTGGTCAATAACCGGCGCGCTTCGGCCCATCGCGGCGGGATGAATCGGAGCCGTTGTTCCGTTTTATCTAGTAACGGCCGACGATGGCGGAGGGAGCGCGGCGTGCTTTCCCTTGACCTCGTCGGCCTTTCGACAGACGTCGTGTACGTCTTGGTCTTCGCCATCGCTGCCGCCGAGACGAGCGCCTTCCTCGGCCTCCTGGTCCCTGGCGAGGCCGTCATCATCACGGCCGGGGCGCTCGCCGGACAAGGCACTCTCGAGGTGCCGATCCTGATCGCGGTTGTCGTCGCCGGTGCGATCATTGGCGACGCCGTCGGCTACGTGCTCGGCCGCCGGTACGGCTTCCGGTGGGCCGATCGACTTGCCCGCAGAAGAACATGGAGCCAGCGGCTACGGCGGGTACGCGCCTGGATGAGCGGCCCGCGTGGTGGTTTCGCTGTCGTGGGTGGGCGCTTCATCGGCTACGTTCGCCCTCTGGTTCCCTTCACCGCCGGCGCGGCCGGCATGCGTTATCCGATCTTCCTCGCCTTCAGTGGCCCTGCCGCTCTGGCATGGGCGAGCGGCAGCGTCCTGCTCGGGGCCTTCTTTGGTGCCTCGGGGGAACGCATGATCCAGACCTTCGGCCTGGGCGCAGTGGTTGCTGTTGCCGTCGTCTTGTTTGCGGTGCTCTCCGTCGTGGTGGTGCGCCGACGTCGAGCGGGGCGAGCCAGCGCCACATCGTCAGACCGCGCACAGACGGAGCGTCACCCTGCTGGGCGTTGACCTCGTCCCGAGTGGTGCGGGCGGATCCTGATCTCCCCCTGATCCTGCCTTTACCGGTTCCGAACATTGATACCCGAGCATGTCTGCCATGACGATCGCTCGGAGGGTCGGCCATGCCGGGATCGCGGGAGTTGCTCTCGCCGTCGTGCTCGGCGCGTCAGGCTGTAGCGCTCGGGAGCGCACCGCCGAGCGCCGCGAGCCCGTCCAGCAGGTTCAGCAGGCCCCCCGGTCAGGCCAATCGGTAGATCCGGACATCGAGGACCGGACCACAGGCCAGGATCTTGCCGAGATCAATGCCCTGCTGGCCGAGGTTGAAGCCGACTTGCGCCAGACCGATCTTGACCTCACCACCGACGAGGGAGACGTGCGATGAAGACGCAGCTTGTCGGGTTCGCTGCCGGGCTTGTCACGGTCAGCGCTGTCGTTGCGACGCCCGCCTCGGCTGCCCAGAGCGCGGACGACGGAAGCCGACTGCGTGATCGCTGCCTGCACGCAGTCGACCGGCGGCTTGACCGTCTCGGTCGTGCAATCGAGCGGATCGCAGGCGCAAGGCATCTGACCGACGACCACCGGAAGATCCTGACCGACCAGCTCAAGGGCACTGCTGACTCGCTCACCGGGCTGCGTGGCAAGATCGCGAGCGAATCAGGCGATGCGCTGAGGGCGGATTGCCGGTCAGTCGCGGTCGACCATCGCGTCTTTGTCCTGGTGGTGCCGCGCGCTCGCCTGGTGGCTGCTGGTGATGCCGAACTCATGGCCGTGGGCAAGTTCGAGGATGTGGCCGAGAAGCTTGAGGACGCAATCGACAAAGCAGCCGACGCCGGCAGGGACGTGACGGAGGAGCGCGCCGACCTCGCATCCATGCGCAGCTATGTCGAGTCGGCGCAGGATGGCGCCTCCGGGATGGCCGACAGCATTTTGGACCTGACTCCGGCGGACTGGAACGACGACCACACCGTTCTCGACCCGGCTCGCAAGGCTGCCATCGACGCACGGCTTGATCTGCGTAGCGCCCATCGCCTCGCCAAAGAGATCAGGCGGAACCTCCGGCGCTGACTGCTCACGACAACGCAGGCGGCCGCTTCGATCGCGCGCCCTCTACCCAGCCAAATCGACCCTGCGGGGAGCCGGTTGTGACGTGGTCTACGTGCTCGCGCCGTAGCGGAGGTAAACCATGCCGTTACCGAAGCGGCGTTCGTCGAGCAGGTCGAGCTTCAGGCGGACGTGGTCCGGGAGGGACCGTATGCCACCGCCCACCACCATGGGTGCGATGAAGAGCTGGCACTCGTCCACGAGCCCGGCCTGGAACGCCTGGGCAGCGAGCGTGGGGCCGGCGATGGCAATGTCGCGTTCCGAAGTCACCTTCATCTGCCGTACTGCTTCGGCGTCGAAGTCGCGCTCCAGGCGCGTCCTCGCGCTGGACGTGGTCTCCAGAGTTTGCGAGTAAACGATCTTGTCCGCCAGCCGCCACATTTCAGCGAACTCCCGCATGTGTGGCGGCTGGTCGGCGAGATCCAGCGTCTCCCATGCGATCATCACGTCGTACATCCGTCGCCCGTAGAGGAAGGTGCCGATCGTCTGCATGAGGTCATTGAGAAAGGTGTGCACCTCCTCGTCCGGCTCCCCCCAGTCGAACTTGCCGTCCTGGTCAGCGATGTAGCCGTCGAGCGATGTCAGCGCCGAGTAGATCAGCTTGGCCATGCGTACCTTCCTGGAACGATTCTCCCCTCGCCGACCAGCCGCGCTAGATCGAGCCCGTGCGGGAGTTCGCTGAAAGGCTAGCGAAGGCAATCACGAGAGAGTGATGTCGAGAACTCGCAGGCTGCTCCGACCAGGCCGTGAAGCCGGAAGTGGAGAGAGCGGAGAAAGCCATGAAGTACGTCGCGCTGGTGTACAGCAACCCTGGTGCGTTCGAGGCACTGACACAGAACGAACGCGACGAACTGATGAGTGAGGCCGATGCCTATCTCAGGGAGTTCACCGAGTCAGGAGAGCTTCTCGGTGGGGGAGTCGCGCTTGCTGACCCGTCGACGGGCAAGACCGTACGGGTGCGCAACGGTCTCCCGGCTGTCACCGACGGACCGTTTGCCGAGGCGAAGGAGCAGCTGGCCGGCTACTACCTGCTCGACACCGAGAGCATCCAGCGCGCGACCGAGATCGTTACCCACGATCCCGCCGCCCGATTTTGGGCCGTCGAGGTGAGGCCGATCATGGACACGGCCGGCACGGAGATGTGACTGGCAGCGCCTTTGGGAGCAGGGCCGCTGCGTAAGCTCGCGCAGCACGCCCTTCGCACGCTCGTTCGGGCGAGTCTGCTGCTGGAGATCGGTTAGTTGTCCAGGACCGATAGGTCGAGCTCGCGCAGGCGCGCGGGGTCAGCGAGGATGTCCATTTCGACGATCTTCCCGCCCCTGATGATGACACCGCCGATCGAGAACAGCTGTCCATCGCGGAACGACACGGACCCGGCGGCGCCGTTGATGAGCGCCGGCTGCATCAGGAGTCCCAGCTGCGAATAGGTCACTGCCTGGCCGGCGACTGCCGCTGCCCCGCGGACCTCCCGTGATCCACCGACAAGTAGTGGCCCGAGGTCCACCCTCAGCACAACGTCGGGATCCAGCACCGCGACCAGCCGGTCGAAGTCCCCATCGCGCGCGGCCGCCAGGAAGGCCTCGACGACTTCGCGCTGAGCATTCAGGTCTGGATCGGGCACCGTGTTCTCAGCCTGTACCCGTCGGCGTGCACGGCTCGCCAACTGGCGCGCTGCCTGCGGGGAGCGGTCAACGATCGTCGCGATCTCGTCGAACGGCACCGCAAAGATGTCGTGCAGGACGAAGGCGAGCCGCTCGGGTGGGGACAGAGTCTCGAGCACCACGAGCAGCGCCAGGCCGACCGAGTCGGCCAGCAGTGCCTCGTGTTCGGGGTCCATTCCGTCGACACGGTCGATGATCGGCTCGGGAATGTGTACGCCGAGCGGCTCCTCGCGCCGCAGGTTTCGCGACCGCAGCATCTTCAGCGCAACACGTGCGACAACGGTCGTCAGCCATCCGCCGAGGTTCTCGATCTCGCTGCTATCTGTGCGGCTGAGCCGTATCCAGGCTTCCTGGACCGCGTCATCCGCCTCGCTCAGCGAGCCCAGCATTCGATAGGCAACCGCGCGCAGACGGGTGCGGTGCTCCTCGAATCGCTCCGCCATCCATTCGCGCTCATTCATCTGTCACATTCCTCCGCGACGTCGGCTCATAGCAAATAGACCCGCGCAATCCCGCTGATGTGACTGGAAGATCCATCTCCTCTCCACACGGTGGGCGGGCGATGACCACAAAGCACGCTAACCAGACACGAAAGGCAGAACACGATGCGAGTCTTCGTCGCTGGGGCGAGCGGTGCGATCGGTACCCGCCTCGTTCCACAGTTGATCGCTCGAGGGCATGAGGTGATCGGCACCTCCAGGACGCCCGGAAGGGCGGGACGTATCGCCGCGCTCGGGGCAAAGCCGATCGCGCTCGATCTGCTCGACCCACGCGCCGTGCGCAGCGCCGTGCTCGAGACCGAGCCCGATGCGATCATTCACCAGGCGACCGCCCTGGCGGGCCTGCGTGATTTCAAGCACTTCGACCGGAGCTTCGCCCAGACCAATCGGCTCCGCACCGAAGGCACAGACAACCTGCTCGCCGCCGCACGAGAGGGTGGCGTTCGCAAGTTCCTCGCCCAGAGCTATGCCAGCGCCCGTTACGCGCGCGAGGGCGGACCGGTCAAGACAGAGGACGACCCGCTCGACCCGGCGCCGGTCGACGCAATGCGGGAGACCCTCGCCGCGATGGAGTATCTCGACCGTGCGGTTACCGGTGCTGGCGGGATCGCGCTTCGCTACGGCGGCTTCTACGGTGAGCCCGACGACAAGATGATCGAGGCCATCCGCAAGCGGATGTTCCCCGTCGTTGGCGACGGTGGCGGCGTCTCTTCGTTCGTCCACCTTGAGGACGCCGCGGCTGCCACCGTGCTCGCGCTTGACCAGGATGGCCCCGCCATCTACAACATCGTCGACGACGAGCCCGCTCCGGTCCGCGAGTGGCTCCCCGAGGTAGCGAAGATCGTCGGAGCTAAGCCCCCGCGCCACTTTCCGCGCTGGCTCGCGCGGCTTTTCGCCGGCGACGCTCTCGTGATGATGGGAACCGAATCTCGCGGTGCCTCGAACACCAAGGCCAAGCATGAACTCGGGTGGACGCTGCGTTACCCCAGTTGGCGGCAGGGCATCGCCGAGCTCTATGCGAAACCGGTCGCGCCAGTGGCCAGGCCAATGCCGGCCCGGTGATCTCGCGCGATGGCCTCAGACGTGCGCAGGAGGCGGTCGTTCATCGGTGCCACGGCCGAGTGTGGCGGTCAGTAGAACGCTGGTGTCTTCGTACGAAGGTCTGCCATGTGGGTCAGTTCGGTGACGGCGAGCGCAAGTTCGGTCGCGATGTCCAGTGAGCGCTCCCGGCGCGAGTTTTCCCGCATCCACCAGCAGAGGATCTGAACAACTGACCCCGCCATGTCCGAATACTCGAGGACGGCGGACCGAACCGTGATCGGCGAGCTGGTGATGCCACCGGCACCGAGCTTGAACCACTGGCCGTTCTTGAAGGCGAGCATCGGGTCACCGGCCGGGTCAGGAAGCACCACATCGAACTGGCTGTCTGCCGGTCGCGGCTCGGGAAGCAGGGAGTCGTAGGGCGGGATGTCGTGTGGCTCGGGGTAGCCCGGCGCCGCGGCGAGCGAGCCATTCGTGTACGGCGCGGGGACGTAGCCAGGCTGGCTGGCGCCGAGACCGGACGAGTAGTCCCCGTACGACGGCGTCGTCGATGGTGCCGCCGGGTAGCCCGCTGGGGGGGCCGCCGGGTAGCCCGTCGGAGGGCTGGGTGGCGCTGGCACATAGGCCGGGGCGGGCGATGGTGCGGGCGCGGATCCCGTGTAGGGGACGTTCGCCCGGGCAGCCGGCAACACGGCTGGTGCGGAAGGGGGCGCGGGCGCGGCTGGGATGGTCGGCGCGTGGTAGTCCGCTCCCGGCGGCTCGCGATAGGGGTCGTAACCGCCTCCGTAGCCGCCGAACGGATCGTCATCGTATCCGTGGGCGGCGACGGGCGCGCTCTGGTTCGGCACCGACGGTGCACGCGGGCCAGTCGTCCGCGCGGCTCGAGCCTCCCGCGCCTCATTCAGGTCGCGGATTTCAGCCGGCCGCTGCTCAGGGGATGGCGAGCCCATCGCGCGGGCCTCGATTGCCGGTGGCAGCGGGCGCCGCTCTGCGATGCGCGGCTGTTCGCCGGTGCCCGGTCGGCCATCGGAAGGTGCCGAGACCGGTGCCGGCGGGGGCCGGTGTTCAGGCACTCGTGGCTGCTCTCCAGTCGAGCGCCGGTCCCTGGCGGCGTGGCGATGGTGGCCGCCATTGGTCGTCGCGCGCGGCACGTAGCTTGTCGAGCCTGTATCCCAGTCAGGTGCCCAGGTCCGCGTGTCCACGGTCCAGGACTCCGCGGGCGGTTCCAGTCGTGGATCTACATCCGGGCCGCCGCGGAACCATGCTTCGACTTCCGTGTCGAGCTCCCGTTGCCGTTTTCGGGAAGCAGCAGCAGCTGAGCGGGGCTCGGGCGGTGGTGGCGCGTCACCCCGTAACTCCCGGAACCAGGCGTCGATGGAGGGATCCTGGATTCGTGAGCCTCTGCTCGGCGTGTCGTCGTACTGGTAGCTCATAGAGCGACTCCGCGCGACATTTGCCAGCGCCCAAGACGGGCGGAACGACCAAACACCTCGAACTCCGCGTCCACTAGTCCTGTCGGTGCGTTGCCGTCCCCCACGGCACAAACTCCAAGAGAGGCTTTACTACATACGCGCATCTGTCAACACGTGAGATTCTCCGTGTTCGGTATATGAACACTTGTTGTCGGACAATCCCTACTCATGTCGACGTTGCGTGAGACGGACAGTACTCTGTGTCCGCATTCGCCGTGGGCGAAATGGGAAAGAATCGCCGGGGCTTGTTTGGCCTGGCCGCCGTGTCCTACCAGAACCGGCACACTGCATCGGCGGATTGGAGTTTGCCGCTGCGAACAGCCGTTTTGGCCCGCCCAAGCCTTCGCGATGCATCCGCTGACGTCGATATCGCCTTGTCGACCGTTCGCCTAATCGTCCCCCAATCGGGATGCACACCGTTGATCAGCGGTGGACCAAGGGTGATTCCCATGATCTCGGCCGTGCGGACTCGAAGTGCAAGGGTCGCCATTGCCGGCAGCAGTCTCCGCGGGATGTCGGTCCGCAAGGAGTTCACGCCGGCGTGCATGAGTTTCGGCAGCGCCTTCAGGAGGGTTCGCGTCGATGTCTGTCGTACCAGCGCTGTAAGCACACACCGCTGCCGCGCCATCCTGGAGTAGTCGGTGGTGTTCTTACGCGACCTGGCATACCAAAGGGTGTTGTACGAACTCATGTCGCGATAGAGCCGGGGTGTCAGGTAGCGACCCCCCGTGCCCACGAGCAGCGGCTCAGTTACCCTGATGTTCACCCCACCGAGCGCTTTGATGATGTTGCGAAAACCGCGCATGTTCACCAGGACGTAGTAGTCGATCTTGACGCCAAGGTTATAGCCGATCGTCTGTTTGAGCAGGTCAGCGGCCGGGGCGTCCGATCCTGGCAGAACCGCTGGGTGAGTTGCGGCGTATGTGTAGATACCGAACATGAAGTCGGGGAAGCCATTCGGGAACCGGTGGGCCATCCGGGTCCCCGGCCTGAAACGCATGTGTTGCAGGTTGCGTGGCACCCCGATGAAGGCCGTGTTGCCGGTCTTCGTGTCGATGCTTGCGACGATCACGACGTCGGTGCGCTCACCGTGCCTATCGGGTCCACCGTCGCTGCCGAGGATCAGTACGTTGAGGCGTCTCTTGGCCGTCCAGGGATCCGCCGGAGGCGTTGCCGTCGGGCTCGGAGCAGGTGTGGCGGCGCTGGGCGTGATAGACGCGATGGCGGGCGCCGCCTGTGATGCGCCGCTGCCGGATGTGCAGGCAGCAAGCCCACTCGCAGCCAGGGTCAGGGCCACCCAAGCAGCCGTCCGCCTCATGACGGCCGTCCCACGTTGGCACCCCTTTCGATCCATCTGCTCATATTGCGGCGACTCACCCTATGCTGCGCCTTTCGCCCACAGACAAGCCCCGGAGCTTTTGTTTGGCTGCGCTTAAGCCCCCGATTAACAGCTGGCCGCGATTCCGACAGATCCACCGTCGCCAGCATCCCCGGCTAGGAGTAGGAACACTGCCCGCTGGCAAACAGGTCTCTCGCGGGACTCGTGGCAGCGTGGGAGGAACTGCTGTGGGCCGAGGGCGAACTGCTCGACTGAGCAGACGCGCCGCTGGACGACGAGGAAGGACTGCTCGACGGCTTTGTTGCTGCCGCGGTCTCCGATCGCATAATGCGCTGGGCTTCCCGACGGATGCCGCCATAGCTCGGATCGTCGTTATTTCCACCGAATACAGACCTATCAATGGACACGCCCGTGATTTTGGCTGACTTGGCGGACGACGCGAGTTCCAGCAGTGCCGGCATGAGCGCTCGAGGGAGGTCCGTGGCAACCAGCTTCTTTGCGGCTTTGGCAATCTGGTTGAAGCTGAAAAGAACACGCACCGGGTCGGCCTGGCGGGCGATGGCGCCGAGCAAGCACCGCTGCCGGATCATGCGTTGGTAGTCGTCAGAGCCGAATCGCGCCCTCCCATACCACAGAGCGTCCTCGCCATCGAGGTGTCTGAGTCCGGGCTCGATATACCGGACCGGATACTCGATGATCCGCCCGTTTGCGTCCGTGCGACCACCGACCGGTATGCGCTCTTTGACGCGCAGCGTGACGCCTCCCAGAGCATCGACGATGTTCTTGAAGCCGAAGATCTCGGCGAGGATGTAGTAGTCGATCTTCATCCCCAGCATCTCGCCAACTGTCTGTGAGAGCAGCTCCGCTCCCGGATGTTTTGTCGGCTGGCCGACCACCTGCGGATGCTCTTGGCCGTATTGATAGACAGCGTTGAGATAGCAGTTGATCGCGGGCTGGCAGTGGAAGCCGTTCGGATAGGCGGAATGCATCGGCGTACCCGCGGGGAATGGCGCTCTATTGAGATTCCGCGGCAGGCTGATGAGCACCGTGCGCCCGGTGTGGGTGTCCACACTGGCCACCATGATGCTGTCGGTCCGGATACCCACGCGGTCGCCGGCAGCGTCGCCGCCGATTATCAGAAGATTCAGCCGCGGCTTGTGCTCGAACGGATTCTTCGCGGAGACGTTTGTGTCCCCTTTGATCTCGTTACCCTCGAAGATTCCGAGCACGTCGTGCCGAGCGACGTACGCCATCTGAGACGCTCGGGCAAGCGGCGCGGCCACCAGCACGCACAGGACTAGGACGACGGCGCCTGAGATGACGCGCTGGACGCGGGACATGCGGTCGGGCTTGCTGACGAGGAACGTGCTCAAGACGATCAACGGCCAGGCCAATGCGAGGAATGCTGCGCCGTAGATCACCAGGTCGAGCGCCTGCTTGTCGAAGCCGAGCTCGAGCCAGCGACGCTTGCTGACTGTTAGCGCCGCCACCAAGGTGGTGATCAAGAGCGCGGCATAACAGGCGAGCAGCGCGATACCTATGCGCTTCTTCCCGCTGAGCAAGTGCCCGAGCCCCGGTACGAACGCGGACGCGAAGGTGAGCCCGAGCGAGCGGCGCAGCAGGGCGTGGTCGTCCTGCGCAGCCTCGGGGCGGCCCTGCTGGGTTGGCTCGCCGTCCTCACCGGCTGCGTTGCCGGGTTCTACGTCCTCTGATAGCCGCATGCGCCAGCGCTCACTCCCCCTTGGGGGCTGTCTACCTCTTCTGACGAAAAAGACACCCTGCTGGGTTCGCGTGGTGCATCGAGAGTCGATCTCAAATCGGCCACAACCACCCGAGCGCCTACCAGTACTCGCATACGTCGTCGACCGAGACGGCCTCGCCCGGCACAGCGCTGCTGGTGATGTGCGGACTGCTTGCCGTGGCGGTCGCCTTCGCTGTCGAGGTCGAAGACGGCGTGGAGCTGGGCGTCGGTCGCGCGTCACTGGCTGCAGCCTCGAGCGCCGCCTGGACCTTTTGATGGATGACGTCGAAGTCGGGATCACCAGTGTCGATGACCTTGTTGTTGAAGGACACGGTGGTGATCTTCGCGGTCTTGCCCTTCGCCGCGAGCGTGACCATCGACTCGAGGGCATCGCTGGGGATATCGGTGACGATCGAGTCTTTGGCGGTCTTGGCCAGGCGCTGGTAGCCCTTCAAGACGTTGATCGGCGTAGCCTGCCGCGCGATCGCGCCAAGGACACACTGCTGGCGCGCCATCCTGAAATAGTCGTCGGCGTAGAACCGGGACCTCGCGTACCAGAGTGCCTGGTATCCGTTCAGCTTCTGTTTTCCCAGGGGCAGCGAGCCGTGGGGGTAGGCCTTGACCGACCCGTCCGGGTTGTGTTCCCCACCGATGGGGATGGGCCGTCCACGCTCCTTCTTTACCACGACCTTGATCCCGCCGAGCGCGTTGACGATGCCGGCGAAGCCCCTCAAATCGATCATCATGTAGTAGTCGACCTTGACGCCGAGGGTCGCCTCGACGCCCTGCTGGAGCAACGCCGCCCCTGGGTCGAAGGAACGGGGCACGAGGTCGGGATGGTCGTGGCCATACTTGTAGACCGCGTTGAGCATGTAGTTGGCGGTCGGAGTTCCGTGAAAACCGTTCGGGAATTCCTGCGCCGCGGCTGTGCCCTCGGGGAACGGCACGTTCAACAGGTTCCGCGGCAGGCTGAACATGACCGTACGACCGCTCTTCGTGTTGATCGACGCCACGATCACCGTGTCCGTGCGTACCCCGGTGCGATCTTCGCCTGCGTCGCTGCCGAGCAGCAAAATGTTGACCCGGGGTTTGCCCGCGAAGAAGTTCGGCTTGTGCACACCTTTCCTGGAGTTGGGGAACACCGACGAGACGAAATCGAGCTGGGTGTTCGCGTAGTAGGCCGCGCCTGCGCCGGTCGCGAAGACTGTCAAAGCGAGCAGGCCGACGAGCACGGTCGCGCCCAGGCGCTGGGCCACGGTCATGACTGCGGGCCGGTTCACCAGGAATGCGGACACGACCGCTAGCGACCACGCGATGCCGAGGCCGAGCGCCCCGTACACGATCCACGTCAGGGTAGTCGTGTCAACGGTAAGCGCCGCGAGCCGGGCCCGACCGAGGCCTACATAGGCGATTGCGGCCGTCGCGATCAGCAAGAGCACGGCAGTGAACAGGACTCGGCCCGTCCGCTTGTGCCCGGCCATGGCGTGTCCGATGCCGGGGAGGATTACCGAGACCGTCGCGGCAATGAGTGCGCGACCGTAGGCGTTGTCGACCTCCTCGGTGGCCCACTGGCTGCCTGAGCCATGGCCGTTAGTCCCGTAGGCCGCACCGTTGCCGTTGGGCCGGTAGGCCGAGGCGTACAAGCCGCTGGGATAGCCGGTCTGGCCGCGCAAACCCTGCGCGGCGACTCCCCGCTTCCCGCCGACATTGTGGTCGGTGCCGTAGCCGGTCACGTACCCCTCAGTGTCTTCGTCATGGCTGCCAGTGACGCGGCTGCCTTTGCTATGAACGCTTGTGACGGCCGTGCCGTTCGCGCTTCGTGCCCCGCGGTGCGCGATCTGGTCATCTCGCGCCTAACCGCAGGCGTGCCGAGCTGTCCCCCCACGTGCAGATGTCGTCCAGTGGTACACCTTCTACCGTTCGCGGTGCGTTAGTCGAGCCTGATCTTGTACTTCAGCAGAGAACCTGCGGAGTCTGCCGTCCTCTACGAGTGCTTGCCGATCTTGGCTCATCGGTCACGATCGTCGTCGGCACGCACCTGGGCTGGACGCGCGCTGACCCGATCGCCGCCGCACCTCCTGACAAGGTCTGGTCAGCGTGATCGCTATGGATCAAGGGTGCCACGCATTGTATGGGGGTGATCTTGGCCACAGCGGCATTACCCGCCAGTTTGACGAGTTCGCCGGTGTTGGTGGGGCATGGCGCCGCGATGCGGAGCGTCATGACGCGCTGGCTACCTATCACTCAGAGTAATATCGATCTTACGGACGGTGCTTGAGGTCTGTCCGCCCTGGTGTGCGCTTGCCCGCAGGATCAGAATCACGCCATGCGTAGCACGATGCAGGACTGGCCGCTGTCCCTTGCCACGCTCGTGAAGTACGGCACCTCCGTGCACGGCGACAGCGAGGTCGCCACCTGGACCGCCGAGGGAGCACGCACCGCTTCGTACGCTGAGCTCGGTCAGCAGGCCGCACGGCTGGCTCATGCGCTGCGAGGCCTCGGTGTTACTGGCGACCAGCGGGTTGGCACCTTTATGTGGAACAACGCCGAGCATGTGACGGCCTACCTCGCCGTGCCTGCTATGGGCGCGGTTCTCCATACCCTCAACGTCCGGCTCTTCCCCGAGCAGCTGGAGTACGTCGCCAACCATGCTGAGGATCACGTCGTCATCGTCGACGGCACGCTCATCCCGTTGCTCGCTCGGGTGCTGCCCGAACTCAAGACCGTCCGGCATGTGATCGTCACAGCGCCAGGAGATCCGGCCGCTCTGAGCGTTCCTGGCGTCTCTGTCCACTCCTGGGACGCATTGCTCGACGAGCAGCCAGACACGTTCCCATGGGCCGAGGTGGATGAGCGGTCCGCCGCCGCCATCTGCTATACGTCGGGCACCACAGCCCAGCCGCGTGGGGTGGCTTATAGCCACCGGTCGATGTGGCTGCACTCGATGCAGGTGTGCATGGGTGACGGCTTCGGGCTCACCCAGGCAGACCGGGTACTGGCGATCGTGCCGATGTTCCACGCCACATCCTGGGGCCTTCCGTTCGCGGCGTTCATGGTCGGCGCATCGCTCCTGATGCCTGATCGATTCCTGCAGCCCGAGCCGCTGGCTGCGATGATCGCCGCCGAGCGTCCGACCTTCGCCGGGGCGGTGCCGACCATCTGGAACGACCTGCTGCGCTTCGGCGAAACGCACGAGATCGATCTGTCCTCGCTACGCGAGGTGGTCGTTGGCGGGTCGGCCGTACCGCCTGCGCTGATGAAGGCGTACGAGGACAGGTACGGGCTGCGGATCATCCACGCCTGGGGGATGACGGAGATGTCACCACTCGGATCGGTGTCGCGGCCGCCGGCGGGAATCGCGGCCGACACGGCGTGGGTGTATCGGATCAGTCAGGGACGGCTGCCCGCCGCCGTGGAGGGTCGGCTGATCGGCCCGGCCGGTGAGGTCGTGCCGCCGGACGGCTCGTCGGTCGGCGAACTGGAGGTACGCGGAGCGTGGGTGGCGGCGTCTTATCTCGGCGGCGAGGACCCCGACCGGTTCAGCGACGGATGGCTGCGGACCGGAGATGTCGGCACCCTCTCTCCCGACGGCTTCCTCACCCTCACCGACAGGGCCAAGGATGTGATCAAGTCCGGCGGCGAATGGATCTCATCGGTCGAGCTCGAGAATCACCTGATGGCCCATCCCGCCGTGTTGGAAGCAACTGTGGTCGGCGTGTCCGACGAGCGGTGGGGAGAGCGGCCGCTCGCGGCCGTGGTGCGCGCCCCCGGTACGTCGGTGACCGCGCAGGAACTGCATGACTTCCTCGCCGGTCGCGTGGCGGCGTGGCAGCTGCCTGAGCGGTGGACGTTCATCGACGAGGTGCCGAAGACATCGGTCGGGAAGTTCGACAAGAAGGTCGTCCGGCAGCGCTACGCCGACGGTGCCCTCGACGTCGACACGCTCTAAACGCTCGCTGCCGTCCACCATATTGAGGTCGGCCAGGCCGACCGTGTCGCCAAAGGCGGGGACGGTGGCGGGCTAGATGGTGGTCGACATCCGCTCGACAAGGAGCGTGATGCGGCCCTCCACCTCCGGCGTCTCGGCCCGGCCTTGCAAGAAGAGTGCCGAGTCCCCACGCCGCAGCCGTTCGTAAGCGTCAGCTGTCAACGAGGTCGTCGTGTACGTCACGATCGGCGTCTCTCGCAGCCGATCGTGAAGGCGCAGCCAGTCGACGATGCCCGGCCCGCTCGTCCTGGTCAGCATGAGGTCGACGACGACCAGGTCGGGTGTGGTGATGGCAGCGCGCAGGACCGCCTCCGACTCTGACGTCGAATGGATGACCTGCATGCCGCGTCGCTCGAGCCGACTGCCGAATGCCGTGGCCAGGGCCGCGTCGCCCTCGATGAGCAGCACGCGCGCCGGCCTGCCGTTCTTCCTGCCGTGCGGTGTCAGAGCACGCAGCAGGGCGGCTGGGTCACTGCCGTAGAGCGCGTCCGCGGCCACCTCGCCGATGCCCGCGGCCACGAGCAGCGGCACGCCGGCCTCGCTGGCCGAGTTGCGGACGGCCTGCAAGGCGGTACGGGTGACTGGTCCGGTCAGCGGATCGACGAGCAGTGCGCTTGGGCGCCGACTCAGATAGGCCGTGAGGTCATGCGGTGTCGATACGGGCACCGCCTGCCAACCCTTGGCTCGCAGCGCACTCGCAGTTTCCTCGTGCTGCTGCGGCCACACCAGCAACGTCGGCGGCAGTGCCGGCAATGAGTCCGAGTCCGAGATCACCGGGATCGACGTGAGGGTCGTATGCAGGTCGTACGTCGCCTGTCCGGCCTCGGGTCCGGGCACCGGCTGGCTGCTCGGTCCCTGCGCGCTGGATGCGTACTCCGGCTCCTGCGGTCGTGACGGTGCAGGAATCGAGGCGCCACCGGGCGCCACGTCGGGCGGCTGTGGTTCGTCGGTCAGAGTTCGACCCGTGGCGTCGGCGACCGTCGCAGCGAGGTCCTGCGTCTCCGGTGTGGGGAGCTCGGGAAGGTCCACGTCACTCGCGGACTCGGTCAGATCTGTGTCGCTCGCCGGCAGGTCCTGCTGCGGGATGATCGCTGGAGGTGCCGGCTCGCTGCTCTGCGGTTCCGCCGAGCGTCGGGAGATCGGCAGCTCGATCGTGCAGCTTGTGCCATCAGCCGGCGAGCTGTAGAGCGTCATCGAGCCGCCAAGCTGGTCGACGAGCCGCCGTGCGACCGGCATACCGACGTCGATCGCGGTGCTCGAGCCCGTCGGCCGTTCGACGATGCGTGGTGGCATTCCCGTCCCGGTGCCCCGCACCACGATGCGCAACCGGTTGCCCCGCTTCTTGGCGGTCACAGTCACGGTCGACTGTGGCCGTGCCGATCGAGCGGCCGAGCTGAGCACGGTTGCCAGGGCCTGGACGAGTCGCTCCTCATCGATATCGATCTCGATGGGGTCGGCGTCAACGGATATGAAGACGCCCGCGTCGTCGACGGCCGGCGTGACCGCGTCGACGGCCAACTGGACGAGCTTCAGTGCCTCAGCCCGCTGGGTGAACGCAGCGCGACTTGGCTCGTTGTGGTCGTCGAGCGCTTCGCCGATGACGCGGATCAGTCTGTCGAAGCCCGCCGCGATCTCGTCGAGTGCTCCCGCTGCTTCAGGCGAGACCGGCCCGTACTCGGACGCGGCGACGCGCGCGATGTCGCTGCGGGCGCGAGCGAGTGGGCGCCCTAACTCGCGGCGCAGGACGTGGACGAGCTCCTCCCGCCGCCGTTTCGCGACAAGAAGATCGCCCCGGTCGGCGTAGGCCACGATGGCGCCGGTCAGCGTCTCGTTCTCCATCACCGGAGAGGTCGACATCTCAACCAGGATCTGTGAACCATCCCGCCGCCAGAGGATCTCTTCGCGGGATTTGGTCCGCTTGCCGGTCCGCAACGTCTCGATCAGTGGCGATGAGTTTCGTGGGTAGGGCGATCCGTCCGGGCGGCTGTGGTGAGCGAGCTCGTGGAGGTCCTTTCCGGCGAGCTCGGTTGCCTTGGTCTTGAGCATCCGTGCCGCGGCCGGATTGGCGAGGATGATCTTGCCGTTGTTGTCAACACCGATGATCGCTTCGGAGGTCGCCCGCAGGATGGTCTCTGTCTGCTTGCGCTGCCTTGTCATCTCGGCAGTCGACTCGATCTGATCGTCGAGCCGGCGGACGACAACCACGAGGAGCTCGTCCTCCGCGGTGCCGGATAGCAGCGAAGTCGAGACATCGCACGGGAAGCTGCTGCCGTCGGTCTGCCTGGCGGAATAGCGCTCGGGCTTGCCGCGCTCGCCTCGCCGCTCCTTGCGGCGCCGCGAACGGCCGGCTGCCTTTGTCCGGTCAAAACCGGGCACCAGCTCGGTCAGCGACCGCCCGACGAGCGGTCCGGCCTGCGTTTCGAACATCTCCAGCGCGCGTGCATTCGCATTGACGACCAGGCCGCGCATATCGACCAGGAGTAATGCATCGGGTAGCGAGTCCAGGATCGCCGCCAACCTGGCAGCCCCTCGGGCCGGGCGTTGGGTCACGGGCGTCCCACACCTCCTCCGGATCGGTGCTGCAGTCGGGCCGAAGATGCTCTCTGAGTGAGAGAGTGTCCCACGACTTTGCCGGGATGTTGAGCGGCCCGGTAACCTGAGCACGCTCGGTTGACGATTTGATAGCCCGCCGCGGGCCGGTGGGCGATCATGTTTATCGGGCAGGTCGGGAGGCTTCGCCTAGTCTGGTCTATGGCGCCGCACTGCTAATGCGGTTGGGGTTCAAAGCCCCTCCCGGGTTCAAATCCCGGAGCCTCCGCTCCTCATTCGGTGCGACGTTAGCCGTGCCTGCACTCGCGCGACGGTGGCGGTTGTCGTGTCAGCCTTTCTGGATCGCGCAAGGTCCACTGAGCGTGGATGAGGCAGCACCGCCGTTGCCCGAGCAGAGCTTTCCGTTTCCGGCGGTCGCCCCCCGACCTGTAGACTCAACCGTCGGTTTCTCGACGGGCGCTCGTAGCTCAACGGATAGAGCATCTGACTACGGATCAGAAGGTTGGGGGTTCGAATCCCTCCGAGCGCGCCAGCCAAATTCCCCCTCTCACCTGGGCAAACGTCCCTCCGCATTCTCCAGCCGGCCAGCCGCTATGGGCGCGTTATGGGCGCTCCCGTTTGTGCAGAGATATCTACGTTCACAGCTTTCGGAACCCATCGAGCCTCATCAGCGATTAGCTCTCGTTGCCGCGCAGCAACCTCGTTGCGGCACACACTGCGGTCCACGTCTTAGCCCGTTGAACGGTGTCCTCAGAAACGGTGGCGATGGCCGCAGCCGGGGTCTTCCCAACGGACCGGGATGATCGCTAAGGTGACGGCCGTGGCAAGAGCCGGCAGTTATGCCATCCCGGGCTTCGTCGTGTTCCTCATCTGGATTGTCGTGATCGTCCTCGTCATCATTCTGCTGGCGTGGATCATCCACGCGACCGGAGGCGGCGAATTGACCCTCAACCTCGGGCACTTCCACCTGGCGGTCGGGGTGACTTGATCGGCGAGGCGAAGGGCTCCGAGCGGATCTTGACGGGCGCCCTCCCCAGACCTGATCAGGCCTTGATCAGGCCTCCTGTTCGCTTACGTTGTTCGGCTGCTCGTCGGTAACCTCCGTGCGGTTGGTCTTGGTGATCCGGGTGACGGCCCAGCGTAGGCTCGGTCCCACGATCTCGGCCAGCACTCCTGCTTTCCGGTCGGTCCTTGATCACGTACGTTTTTCGAGGTGATCATGAAAGCGGACCGGCCGCGAGAGTCGACCCTCTGCGACCGGTCCTTGACCGGAGGGAAGTCCGGCCCATGGGTGAGCCTACGTCTCAACTGCGCGGTGACCTCAGAGCACAGGACCGCTACGGCGCGCTAGTCGCCGTTGTCGGTGAGCCGAGGAACACAGCCGGTCCGTCGCCTACGGGCGATGTTCCGGGATCTTCGGTCCCGGCGCGTGGGAGAGCCACGTCGGCGCTCCGAGCGCGAGCACGCGACGCTGTCCCTCAGTCGTGCCGCTGCCGAGCTCGCCGAACCATACGCCCACGTCGCCTCCCAGAACGTTTGCGCCGGCGCCGGTTTCGACGACGACCACCTGATGCCCATCCGTATGCCCGGGCGCTGGCAGCAGGCGGATTCCCGGTAGCAGCTCCACCTCGCCCTCGTGCTCGACATACGTCGCGCCGTCGAAGTCGACCCATTCTCGGATCGTGTAGTCGTCGAGCGAACGCGCGTCGGCGAGCTCGCGTGCCTGGACGTGGATCGGCACGCCTGGGAAGAGGCGGTTGCCGCCGCAGTGGTCGAAATGCAGGTGGGTGTTGATGACGCAGGCCACGTCGCGCGGGATGTTCTCGGGGTGCGGCGTCGGGCTCATATCGTCGAACTCGGGCCTTGAGTCGATCATCCCGGTGTCGACGAGCACGAGCCCGGCCGGGTGGTCGATCGTCCAGACGAACACGGGCATGCGCTCGCCCTCGACGAGGAGCTCTGCCGCGAGGTGGGCGTGGATCACGCACGGACGCTACCACCGGGCACAGCGGTGGCTCGGGAGACGATGAAAGACCCCGTCGCTATGGTGTACCGATGGCGTCGGTCAGGGAGATCCAAGTCACCTTCGACTGCGCAGAACCTGAGCGCGTTGCTCGTTTCTGGTGCGAGGTGTTGGGGTACGTCGTACCGCCGCCACCGGAGGGGTTTGCTACTTGGGACGATGTCGATCGCGCGCGCCCGCCTGAGCGTCAGGGTTCAGCGTTCGCATGCATTGATCCCACAGGTGTGGGCCCGCGACTGTTTTTCCAGCGCGTTCCCGAAGGCAAGGTCGTCAAGAATCGGCTGCATCTTGACGTGCGGGTCGGCACCGGGCTCGTGGGTGAAGAGCGCCTGGCCGCACTTGAGGCCGAATGCGTACGACTGGTCGCGCTCGGCGCGGTACGCGTGCGACTACTGCGTGCTGATGGTTACAACGAGTCGTGCCTCGTGATGCAGGACATCGAGGGCAACGAGTTCTGTCTCGACTGAGTGGCCGCGGACGTGGCACCTTCGCGGGCCCGTGAGGTGTCCGGCCTAGACCCGGGGCTGCGATATCCGCATCTGTCGATCGTTAATCGGTTGTTGGCCACCATGCCCTCGCAGATGATTGCGACCATGGCAACGACCCGACGAGCCGATATGTTCATCGATCTCACAGACGATCCGCGCGAGGACGGACCAACGTTGGGCGACGAGCGCACCACGCTTGTCGAAGCCTTGCGCAGTGCACGCCTCACATTGGAGATCAAATGCTCAGGTCTTGATGCGGAGGCTATGGCGCGGCGTTCCGTCGAGCCGTCGACGATGTCGCTCCTGGGGCTGGTGCGACACCTGGCCGAGATGGAGCGGCAGACGTTCCGGGAGATGATGGCGGGGCAGGATGCGCCCCCGCTGTATTGCTCCGACACCGACCGTGACGGTGATTTCGATGGTGCTGTTCCCGACCCCCATATGGTTGCGGAGGCGTGGGACGCATGGCGTGCCGAGGTGGACTTCGCGACGCGGTTTGTGGCCGAGGCCCCCAGTCTCGACATCACTGGCGACGATCCCTTGAATCAGCATGGCAGCGGTGGAGGGCCGATGTCCCTGCGCGAGGTGCTGGTCGGAACGATTTATGAGTACGCCCGCCACATGGGCCATGCGGACATGCTGCGCGAGCGGATCGACGGACGCATAGGCCAGTAGCCCACCCAGTCGAATAGGCCGGGGCTCGTCCGTCGGGCCGGTCTCAATCGGACGGTCGACGGATTTGCTGGACGGTGAACCCAAGTTTTCCTAGTACGCGGACGGCACCCGCCTTCCCGCCCTCGAAATCGCCGGAGGCCAGGCGCTGCCCCGTCGCGAACTCGTAGGCAGTGCCGAGAAGGGCCTTCGGTGGGTAGCTGCGGTCGTTGGCGATCAGCTCGTAGGTCGTTGTCGGTGCGAACCCGTGCTGCGCGAAGAACTGATCCGGCCCGAGCCGGTCGTACTCATGTATCGCACGCATCACGTCGTCGCGACTGACCTTGTCCCAGTCGGGGGAATGCGACATCCGTCCCTCCTAAATTCGTCCCTGTCTTCTCATTGCGTCCCGCCATCGCGCCGCCGTCAACGTCCAATACCACCTACGCAAAGTCTGCACCGAGCTCGGCATCACTTCGCGCGGTGAGCTCGCCCGCGTCCTGCCAGCCGGCTCTCCACCTGATCGCGGCCGTAGTGGGGGCTCGGAGCTGGGGGCGCTTTAGGCCTGATCCACCTCGTGCACGGGCTGGCCATACTTTTCTTGTGGGTGATGGGGGCGGCGACCTCGGGGCGTTCCGGGAGTCGCCAGGCCGCGTCTCGGCCGCGACGATCGCAGCGGCCGTCACCGAGGTCCGCGACCTACCTCACGGCCGGCTGGACTGCTCCGGTCGTCCTATGCACCACCTCCAGGTGCCGCACCGCTGCATCGACCGTATCCGCGCGCCGCGCTTGCGTCCTCGTCCGCGTGCTGCAGATCCCCGACGTCGCCGACCTCGTCTGTGACGCTACGCCGGCATATGCGTGGGATCCCCGCGACCGGGCACACTGGTCCTCACCGCCGAGACGGCTCGTCCGCGCCGTACGTCGAGCACTCCCGCCGCCGCCTGGCTAGATCTCAGGCGGTAATGGCGAAGATCGCGGAGTGCGTGGCTCGGCTCGCCGGAGGGCACGCGGACTGGTCAGCCGGTCGTCCAAGGCCGGAGCTTCTCGGGGTTCCGTACGGCCCAGATGTGCTTGATTCGACCGCCTGCGACGTCGAACGCCATCACCGTCACGGTGACACCGTCCTGCTGAGCCACCAGGCCGGGCTGACCGTTGACCGTACGCTCCAGGATCGTCAGGTCTGGTGCTCTGCGAGCGAGATCGACGACCGCCTGCGCTATCTGCTCGCCGCCTTCGACCGGGTGGAGCACGGCGCTGACCAGGCCGCCGCCGTCGGCGACAGCGGTGGCGTCGGGATCGAGGATGCCGATGAGGGCCTTGATGTCTTTGGCTTCCCATGCCTCCTTGAAGGCCCGCACGATGTCGGCGCGCTGGGCCGTCGGGGTCGCCGGGGCCTGGGCTGCTTGTATGCGACGGCGGGCCGACGATGCCAGCTGGCGACATGCTGCCGGCGTGCGGCCCACGATCTTGGCCACTTCGGCGAAGGGATAACGAAAGACGTCGTGAAGGATGAACGCAACGCGCTCGGCCGGAGTCATCGAGTCAAGCACGACGAGGAAGGCCATGTTGATCGACTCGTCGAGGGTGACTCGGTCGGCCGGGTCGATCGTGGTAGCACCTGACAGGCCGTTGATCCACTCCGTACGATCGGGCAGCGGCTCCGGGATCCACTCGCCCACATAGCTTTCCCGGCGGGCCCGTGCCGAGCGGAGCAGGTCGAGGCAGATGCGACTGGCGACGGTGGTCAGCCAGCCGCCGGGGGATTCGATGGCCTGCTGTTGCTCCTGGGACATGGCGTACCAGCGGGCGTACGTCTCTTGTACGACATCCTCAGCGTCGGCCAGGGAGCCGAGCAGGCGGTACGCGAGATTGATCAGCTGACGCCGCTCGTTCATGATCATGCTCAGGCCCGGACCGAACCCGCCGTCTCCTGGCTCGGATTGGGTGGTCATAGTGCTGGCCTCCTCTGGTCATATCCGCTCACCACTACGACGAGACACCGCACCGAAATGTGAGATCCGGCGCGTCCCCTGACGTTCCGCAGGGTTATGCCGTCGTACGGCTAAGACGACCGCTGATGAGGGAGGACCAATGAGCGACGTTCAGGCTATCGCTGACCGCATCGAGATCGAGGCGCTGCGCGGCGAGTTCACCGACGCGGTGATGATGCGCGACTACGACCGCTTGGCATCGCTGTTCACCCAGGAAGGCTCGGTACGGATCCCCGACATCGATGCAGAGGCTGTTAGCCGGGAGCAGATCCGCTCCGGGGTCGCGCGGATCCAGGGGCTGTGGGAGTTCTTTGTGCAAACCGTGCACCCGGGCACGATTCGGCTGGAGGGCGACTTCGCGTCTGGCCGTGCGTACATCTCAGAGCTCGGGCGCCTTCACGACGGCAGCTCGCAGCTCAACTATGCCGTGTACCACGACCGCTACCGGCGCACCCCGGACGGCTGGAAGTTCACCGAGCGGGTCTTTGAGGTCAGGTACCTCGACACCACTCCGCTGGCGGGCTCGCCGCCCCACGCAACGTCCGAGTCGATTCGCGAATCATGACCGGCTCACAACCGAAGGATTGACTAGCGCC
>JBKPTD010000134.1:0-13936 GCA_046735375.1 Actinomycetota bacterium
CTCCGTGTCGTCCGCGAGGAGCGCGACACAGCTCGTGTGACCGCCGTACCGCACGAACTCCGGACCCGGAGCCGGCGTTGAACCCCGGACACCGAGCAGCGCAACCCTCACGTCGATCCTAAGGAGTCGAGGAGCAGGAAAGGCGACTGCCCAGCGTCGCCTCCCCCCAAGAAGGGCAGCGCCGGGCGGCAGTGTGCGAACCGCGGGCTTTGCACCGGCTCGCATGTTAACAGTGGCAGTTTTCGCTCGAGCGCCGTCTGCGGCGGTGACGAGGACCGGCGAGTCCTCATCGCCCACCGCGTGCGGCACTCGCCCTCATGGCCGACCGGGTGGGGCGGTCGGCGGCCGGCTCATCGTCGAGTCTGAGCTTGGTCGCGAAACTACGGTCCCAGGTGAGCTCCCGGCGGGGAGTCCGCAATGATCGGGGAGTGGCACCACTGCCACCCGGACTACCGCGCTTCAGGTGGCGATGGTGGGACCGCATGATCACGCTCGGCAAGAGGCGAACGGGAGGCCCGATGACCACGGCGGACGGGTTCGACGCGGTTGTGGTCGGTGCCGGCCCGAACGGCCTGGTCGCCGCCGTCACTCTGGCTGAGGCCGGCCGGCGGATCCTGCTAGTCGAGGCGGGCGAGCGGGTCGGCGGCGGGCTGCGAACCGAGGAGCTCACGCTGTCCGGATTCCATCATGATGTCTGCGCCACGGTCGTCGCGCTCGCCCTCGCCTCGCCCGCGTTCCGCGAGATCGGCGTCGAGAAGGATGGCGTCGAGTGGGCGCATCCGCCCGCGCCGGCGGCGCATCCGCTCGACGGCGAGCCCGCTGTGGTCGTCCGCAGGGACGTGGAGCAGACCGCACAGGGGCTCGGCCGGGACGCGGCCGCTTGGCGGGCGACTGCGGGCGCGGTCGCGCGTGGAGGTACGCCGCTCGTGGACACGCTGCTCGCCCCCCTCAACCTGCCGAAAGCGCCATTGCGGGCGGCGCGGTTCGGCGTCATGGCGGCGCCACCGGCGATAGTGCTTGCCCGCACCGTCTTTCGCACCGTCCGGGCCCGCGCCGCATTCGCCGGAATGGCTGCACACTCCATGCTCAGCCTCAGCGCGATGGCGACCGCTGGCTATGGGCTGATTCTCGCTGGCCTTGCCCATCAGGTGGGCTGGCCGGTCGTACGCGGCGGCTCCCAGGTGCTCGCCGATGCCATCGCAGCCCGGCTGGAGCGGCTCGGCGGCGAAGTCGTCACAGGACAGCTCGTTCGAGACCTCGCCGAACTTCCGGCGGCACCGGCTGTGCTGCTCGACCTCACTCCACGGCAGGTCGTGTCGATCGCGGGTGAGCGGCTGCCCGCGGGCTACCGGCGGCGGCTGCAACGGTTCCGATACGGTCCGGGTGTCTTCAAGATCGACTGGGCGCTTTCGGGACCAGTACCGTGGCGTGACCCGGCGGTCAGTGACGCGGGGACTGTACACGTCGGTGGCACGCTCGAGGAGATCGCGCGGTCAGAGTCGGAGGTGGCGCGGGGACGCCATCCGGCCCGGCCGTACGTCCTGCTCGTCCAGCCGTGTGTCGCGGACCCAAGCCGAGCGCCGGAGCGAAAGCAGACCCTTTGGGCCTACTGCCACGTGCCCAACGGTTCGACCGTCGACATGACGGATGCGATCGAAGCGCAGATCGAGCGGTTCGCCCCCGGCTTTCGCGATGTGGTGCTCGCGCGTCATGTGATGGGCGCCGCAGCTCTCGAAGCGCACAACCCCAACCTCGTTGGCGGGGACATCGGGGGCGGCTCAGCGAGGCTGAGCCAGTTCGTAGGCCGTCCGGTCTATGGGCTTCGGCCCTGGGCGACTCCGCTACCCGGGCTATACCTCTGCTCGGCGAGCACGCCGCCCGGAGCTGGTGTGCACGGGATGGGCGGCTGGCGGGCGGCTCGCCTCGTCCTCGACCGCCAGCGGCGTTAGGACGCAAGTCCGTTGTCAGCCTGGCGGAGGCCGCGGAGCCGGGCATGCCTCAGCGCGACCGTCTAGCGGTCCACCGACGATCCAAGGACGAGATCATCGGCTTGCCTGACCCGTCAGTTCTGGGGACCTACCGGTTCCGGCCTATCCCGTACAACACCGGGGCGAGTGAGCGCACCACGCACTCGCCTGTCCAGACGGGCGACACCGTCACGCGTTCGCTCAAGCGGCGCGAACGCTAGCCACCCCACGGCGGTGGGCAGGAAATGGATCGTGATGGACAAATACGTGGTCAGGTGGAACATCAGCCAGAAGCCGATGAAAGCCGCCCGCCATCGGCCGCGGAGCACGAAGACCAGCGGCGAGAGCGCCTCGGCCGTGATCAGCATCCACTGACCGGCGACGAGGACCCAGGGATAGTTGAGCACGGGATCGGCCAGCGCGGTGCCGCGCCTGTCAACCGCCCAGGCGAATGTCGCGCCGGTCGGCCAATGCCAGCCACCGACCCTGATCTTTGCCCAGGCAGAGAGGAAGTAGGTCGCGACGACCGCGACCTGAACACTGCGCAAGGCCCAGCCGACCGCCTCGGTCCGTGCCATGTCACGCCAGCCGCTCGTCGCGACCCAGCGTCGCGAGATGTCCTCGACTGCCCAACGACGGCCACATGTGCTACTAGCGCCGATCGTCGGCAGCACGTAGAGAGCGACCAGCAAGGCCAGGTGGTCGTGATCGACCTTGCCGTATGACATGTCGATGAACAGCCACCACGTGAACGCCAGCGCGACAGCCCACCCTGCGAGCCGGGGCAGGAATCCGGCCGCCACGATCAAGCAACCGACGATAAGCACCGCCTGCAAGGTGTGCACGATGAACGGATTGGGGGCGGGCAAATGGAGGACGCGAGGGAGGAGCACGGGCTGGTACAGCTCGGCCGGGACATACCCCTTCGGTACGACGTCATTGACCAACCGCTGGATATCGAAGATCACGAACAAGTAGATGATCGTTCTGAACATCGCCGCCCGGGCGTAGGGCTCCGGCGGGAACCACCATCGCCGCAATGCCAGCGCGCCTGCTCGCAAACCGGCGCCGCTCCCGGCGCCGGCTCCGGCGCGCCTCTGGTTGTCTGAACGCTCCTGCGCTGCAACGTCGTCGAGCGGGTCCGCCCGGACCGACTGATCCGCCGAGTGTTGAGCTGGCCGGTCGAAGGCGCTGCCCGGTGGTCCGGCGGCGCTGGTAGATCGACGACGCGATGACGGCCGGTTGGTGCCCGGTTCTCCGGCTTGGCCCGGGCGCGCGGTCGTGGTCATCGGCGTACGTCCCACGTTGCCAAGGTCTTGGTGATGATCTTTCCCGGAACCCGGTTGTGCAGCGTGGTCACGTCGGCCTTCAGATAGAGCGTGACGAACTGCGGCTCGCTTGGATGGCGGCGTTGCTGCGCATCAGCGATCGCCTGTAGCAGGGACGGATGAGCGATGATCCGACCGAGCTGGCCCTCTATCTCGCCGCGTGGTATCCCGACGCCCTCCGACGAGAGCCGGACCTTGATCCGGGTCCCCGCTGTCGTATCCGCCTCGATGTAGTTCGACGAGATCGTGCCGTTCGGGTTGACATAGAACGCGTACTGCACCATCGGCCCGGCTGGAAAGGCATCGTCCGTACCCCAACCGGAGCCCCAGACCAGCGCGGCCAGTACGCCGACCGTGACCGCGGCGCGCCATGCGAGGCCGGCCCGGCTGAGCCTGCCCGCAGTCTGGTCGGCATCCGTCCGCATGCGGTGAGCGTACGGCCCTCGGCGGCTCTCCAACATGACGGGACCCGACCCGGATAGTCCGGACCGGGTCCCCTCATCGTTGCGACGGATCGTTCAGACGGAGGTGGCTCATTTGGTCAGGAAGGCTTGTTCTCCTCCTTGACCTTGGCCGCGATCTGCGCGGGCATCGGCTCATGCCGGACATAGGTGCGGGTGAAGGTGCCGGCACCATGCGAGAGCGACCGCAGGTCTATCGCGTACCGCGTCATCTCCAGTTGCGGCACCTCGGCCTTGATGAGGGTGCGGCCGGTGCCGACGGGTTCCGTACCGAGAACTCGACCGCGGCGCGAGGACAGGTCGCCCATCACGCTGCCGACATATTCGTCGGAGATCAGGATCGACACCTCGTCGATGGGCTCGAGCAGGTCGATCTTGCTTGCGGCCGCGGCATCCCGAAGCGCGAGGGAACCGGCCATCTGGAAAGCCATGTCGGAGGAGTCGACCGAGTGCGCCTTGCCATCGACGAGAGTCACCCGGATGTCGACCACCGGATAGCCCGCGGCGACGCCCCGCTCCATCTGCGCGCGCACACCTTTTTCAACCGACGGAATGAACTGGCGAGGGACCGAGCCGCCGAACACCTTGTCCACGAACTCGAATCCGGAGCCCTCGGGGAGCGGCTCCACCTCGATGTCGCTGATGCCGTACTGCCCATGGCCACCGGACTGCTTCACGTGTCGGCCGCGGCCATTGGCCGGCATGGCGAAGGTCTCCCGCAGCGACACTTTGACCGGGATCGAGTCGACGGCCACGCCATACCGGTTGGCCAGCCGATCAAGCAAAACGTCGACGTGGGCCTCCCCCATGCACCACAGGACCATCTGCTTGGTCTCCGGGTTCATCTCCAGCCTCATCGTCGGATCCTCCGCGACAAGCCGGGAGAGGCCAGAGGACAGCTTGTCCTCATCAGCCTTGGATCGGGCGACGATGGCGACGGGCAGCAGCGGTTCCGGCATCACCCACGGCTCCATCAGCAGCGGGTTGTCCTTGTCCGAAAGAGTGTCGCCGGTCTCGGCGCGGGTCAGCTTCGCCACGGCGCAAATGTCGCCGGCGATGCATTGGGACACCGTGCGCTGGGTTTTGCCGAGCGGTGAGGTGAGGGCGCCGATCCGTTCGTCGACGTCGTGGTCCTCGTGTCCTCGGTCGCCAAGGAAGTGACCGGACACGTGAACGGTCACGTCTGGTCGCAGGGTGCCAGAGAACATCCGGACCAGGCTGATCCGGCCAACGTACGGGTCAGAGGTGGTCTTCACGACCTCGGCGACGAGCGGCCCAGCAGGGTCGCAGGTCAGTGGCTCGCGCGGCTGGCCGTCAGGGGTCGTCACGGTCGGAATGACACGTTCGACCGGCGACGGGAAGGCCTGGGTGATCACTTCGAGGAGCTCGGCCGTACCGAATCCCGCCGGCGTCAGCGCCGTCGCGAGAACCGGATAGAACGACCCGCGGGCGACCGCCGTCTCCAGGTCTTCGATGAGCACCTTGATGTCGATGTCCTCACCGCTGAGATAGCGGTCCATGAGGGACTCGTCCTCGCTCTCGGCGATGATCCCCTCGATCAGCGCGTTGCGCGCCTCCTCGATGAGGGGCAGATGCTCGGCATCTGGCTCGCGCTCGGCCCGGCTGCCGTCGGAGTAATCGAAGATCCGCTGCGAGAGAAGGCCGATCAACCCCGCCACATTCCCGTCGTCCGCAAGCATCGGCAAGTAGAGCGGGAGTACCCCGTCGCCGAACACGCGTTGGCAGATCGCCACGATCTCGTCGAAGTCGGCGCGATGGTGATCAAGCTTGGTGACGACGACCACGCGTGGCATGCCGACAGCCGCACACTCCTCCCAGAGCATCTGGGTCGTGCCGTCGATGCCATCAGCGGCGGAGACAACGAACAGCGCCGCATCCGCGGCGCGCAGGCCGGCCCGCAGATCCCCGACGAAGTCCGCGTAACCGGGTGTGTCGATGAGGTTGACTTTGATGCCGTTGTGCTCAAGGGGGGCTAGCGCAAGCGAGACGGACCGCTGCTGCCGCAGTTCGGCCTCGTCGAAATCGGTAACCGTGGTGCCTTCCTCAACCCGACCGGCCCGATTGATCGTTCCGGTCGCCAGGAGGAGCGACTCGGCGAGGGTTGTCTTCCCTGCTCCGGTATGGCCGACCAGCACGACGTTGCGGATCGCGGTCGGCTGGTCGACCGATGGTGCCCTGCCGGCGGCTCCAGCAGGATTGTGCTTATCAGCCACTATGTGCCACCTCCTCGTGACGGACGGGCGCGTGCCGGCCACCCTTGGCGGCGCCGGCGCCGATGCCACCCGCGAAAGCTCAGTACCAGCGGGACCTGCTGCGTTGCCTGGAGCTCGGCAGTCGCCAGACTCTCTTGCTGAAAGCGGCAGGCACAACACGCGCGCCCGTTCTGCCGAGCCTCCCCCTCCGGCGTCCCTGTGTAAACCCCAGGGGCCGACTCGTCGCTACGATTGCGGAGCCGACGGCCGCACGATCTTTGGACTTCGATGCTCAACCTGCACGCACGCGACGCAGTCTCCCGGGTGTTCGACCCGGTCGGGCGTGTGCTCGCGCGGCGCGGCGTTAGCCCCGATGTGATCACTGGGATCGGCACCCTGGGGGTATCCGCGGGCGCGTTGATCTTCTATCCGCGGGGTCAGTTCTTCGTCGGCACCGTCGTGATCACCGTATTTGTCTTCAACGATCTGATTGACGGCGCCCTGGCCCGGGCCAGCGGCAAGGTGAGCAAATGGGGGGCCTTCTTCGATTCGACCCTGGACCGGGTCGCTGACGCGGCGATCTTCAGTGGACTGGTGTTGTGGTTTGCCGGCGATGGCGATCACCTCGGGATGGTCGCCCTCTGTCTCTACTGCTTGGTCAGCGGCGCCCTGGTGTCGTACGCGAGAGCGCGGGCCGAAGGGCTCGGCCTGCGCTGCGACGTGGGGATCGCCGAGCGCGCTGAACGGCTGCTCCTCGTCCTGGTCACGACCGGCCTCGACGGACTCGGTGTGCCTTATGTCCAAGCTGTCGGGCTGTGGACCCTCGCCGTCCTGAGCACCGTGACATTGGGCCAGCGGCTGGCGGTGGTGTGGCAGCAGACGCACCCCCTGGACGCAGGCACCCGCCCCGACCCGCCTAGCACCACGGCCGGATCCACCGCCTCGTGAGCAAACGAGCGGTCGACGCCGCGTACGCCGCAGGCTGGGCCGCCATCAAGCTGCTCCCCGAACGTGCGGCTTATGCGACCTTCGCTGGTATCGGGGACTATGTCTGGCGGCGGCGCGGTCGCGGCGTCACACAGCTGGAGCGCAATCTCCGTCGGGTGGTCGGGCCGGATGCCACGCCGGAGGAGATGCGGGAACTGTCCCGTCGGGCGATGCGCTCCTATTGCCGTTACTGGTGCGACGTCTTCCGGTTGCCGGTCTGGTCGAGGGAGCGCGTCGTTGCTTCCGTCACGACGGAGAACGAGAAGGTGTTCAGGGCTGGCTTGGAGAGCGGCCGCGGGCTGATCGTCGCGTTGCCACACTTGGCCAACTGGGACTTGGCCGGTGCGTGGGCGTGCCTCACCGCCGCACCTCTCACGACCGTTGCCGAACGGCTGCACCCGGAGTCGCTGTACGACCGCTTCGTCGCCTATCGCGAATCGCTGGGCATGGAGGTCCTGCCCGCGGACGGCGGTCGATCGGTCTTCACAACTCTGCAGGCAAGGCTGCGGGGTGGAGGCCTGGTGTGCCTCGTCGCCGATCGTGACCTGTCTGCGAGCGGTGTCGCCGTCAGCTTCTTCGCCGAGCCGGCGAGGATGCCGCCAGGCCCGGCGACACTCGCTATCTCGACAGGGGCTGCGCTTGTGCCCGCCGCGCTCTCGTACACAGTGGATGGGCTGTCGATCCGCTTCCAGGATGAGATTTCGGTGCCGGCCGAGGGTGTCAACCGGGCGAAGATCGCGATAATGACGCAACAGCTCGCTGACGCCTACGCGGAGGGCATCGCGGCTCGACCTGAGGACTGGCACATGCTGCAGCGATTCTGGCCCGCCGATCTCCCGCAAGCGATCGCTGCCTCCGCGGGGGACGGGCTGGCCGACGCAGCCGCCCCGGCTGATGCGCAGCCGAAGACCCCGAGGTAGGCCGCGATGCGAGTCGGCCTCGTCTGCCCGTACTCATGGGAGCATCCAGGTGGCGTCCAGGCACACGTGCGCGATCTGGCCGAGACGTTGATCGCCCTGGGCCACGAGCCGTCGGTGCTCGCGCCTGGCGACGACGACGCCGACCTGCCCGACTATGTCGTGCCGGCCGGGCGGGCAGTGCCGGTGCGCTACAACGGCTCGGTCGCGCGGCTCAACTTCGGCCTCATCTCCGCGAGCCGGGTCCGGCGCTGGCTGCGCGACGGTGGCTTCGACGTGCTACACGTGCACGAGCCGGCCGCGCCTGGGCTGTCGATGCTCGCGCTGTGGGCCGCCGACGGGCCGGCGGTGGCCACGTTCCACTCCTCGATCACGCGGTCGCGGGCGATGGCCGCCGCTTACCCGATCCTGCAGCCGATCGTGGAGAAGGTGTCGGCGCGGATTGCGGTCTCCGAGGCGGCGCGCCGCACGCTTGTGGAACACCTCGGCGGGGATGCCGTGGTGATCCCGAACGGCGTCGCCGTGTCGCGCTTCGCCAGTGCGGAACCGTTGCCCGGCTGGCCGGACCCGGCCGGGACACTCGGCTTCCTCGGAAGGTTCGACGAGTCCCGCAAGGGCTTCGCTGTGCTGCGAGACGCACTCGGGCCCATCCTTTCGGCCCGCCCCGGCACCCGAGTTCTGGTGGCAGGTCCTGGCGACGCGGAGGAGGCCCTCGAGGGGGTGCCGCCCGTGGTCCGGAACCAGATCACCATGCTCGGCCTGGTCTCGGATGTGGACAAGGCCAGAATGCTGCGCTCGGTGGACGTATACGTCGCGCCTAACACCGGAGGCGAGTCCTTCGGGATCATCTTGACCGAGGCGATGGCTGCGGGAACCCCGGTGCTGGCGAGCGATATCGACGCGTTCGCACGGGTGCTCGACGACGGCAAGGCCGGTGCTTTGTTTCCGAACGGTGACTCTGTCGCCCTGGCCACCGAGGCGATCGCGCTGTTGGACGACGGCGAGCGGCGTGGTCGGCTTGCCGAGGCGGCGCGCGAGGCCGTACGCCAGTACGACTGGGAGACGGTGGCCGCGGATGTCGTCGCCGTGTACGAGACGGTGGCGGGTCAGCAGTTGGACGAGACGACCATCAATGGGATGGGTACTCGCGGAGCAGGCGGTGCGCCCGCACGCAGCAGCGGGGAGAACGGCGCAGTCAGGGATAGCAGGTGGCGGCGTTTCGGCCTGCCGTCACTAGGCGATCGGCGGCCTTGATGCCGTACCTGGCCACGTGTGGCCCATGCGCGGGCCGGCCTGCCGCTGTTCGGCGACCGTCCGACGCGACGCACGCCGGCGCCATCCTGAGGCACCGGCCGGCGCGTCTGTCGGCGGCCCTTGGGCCGTCGCCGGATCGGATGCCGCACTCGGCGATCTTGGGGCCCGGTGGCGTATTGCGGATCGGGGGGTGGTGAGCGTGGGTGACGCTTCGGTCTGGATCGGTGTCGCGATACTGCTCGTGGGTGTCTACCTCTGGCTGATGGCCAACCGGCTTGATCGGCTCCACGCGCGTGTCGAGGGCTCCCGCTCGGCTCTCGATGCGCAGCTCGTCCGGCGATCATCCGTTGCGTTGGAGCTCGCGACCTCGCAGCTGCTCGACCCGGCAACGTCGTTGCTGCTCGCTGAGGCCGCGCACGAGGCTCGCGAGGCCCCCGCGGACGAACGTGAGTTGGCAGAGAGCAATCTTTCCCGGGCGCTGCGGGCCACCATGGAAGAGCCGGGCCAACTCGACGAGATCGACGCGACGGCTGGTGGTCCTGAGCTGATCAAGGATTTGGCCGCTGCCAGCCGGCGTGTGGTGATGGCCCGCCGCTTCCATAACGACGCAGTGACTGCGACGCGCGCCGTACGGCGAAAACGGCTCGTGCGGTGGCTCGGCCTGTCCGGCCGGGCGCCGCTGCCGACATCGTTCGAGATGGACGACGAGCCGCCGAAGTCGCTGGGCGCGGCCCTCTAGGTGAGCAGGCTGGCGACACTTTCTCGGGATAACTGCGGGTGAAAACATCCGATTAGAGCCGATATCGGCGAGCTATCAGACCGCGCTACTACCGAGAAAGTGTCCGCGAGGGCTCGACACAAGCGACCGGGCCAGAGATCGCTGACTGGCCCCGGAACGGGGTCCGCGGGGCTCGTACCATAGAGCCGAAACCCCGAGAAAGAGGCCTTCTGTGAGCACGACCGACCCGACCATCAATGCTGCGACCGCTAGTGATTCGACCGCCAGTGGTTCGTCCGCTACGGATTCGATCAACACAGCGGGCGCTCCTACCGGTCCGAGGATCGGTACCGCGCGGGTCAAGCGTGGCATGGCGGAGATGCTCAAGGGTGGCGTGATCATGGATGTCGTCACCCCGGACCAGGCAAAGATCGCCGAGGATGCCGGCGCGGTGGCCGTGATGGCCCTCGAGCGCGTGCCAGCAGACATTCGCGCCCAGGGCGGGGTCGCGCGGATGAGCGATCCGGACATGATCCAAGGGATCATCGAAGCGGTGTCCATCCCAGTCATGGCCAAGGCACGGATCGGCCACTTCGTCGAGGCACAGGTACTGCAGGCGATCGGGGTGGACTGTGTCGACGAGTCCGAGGTTCTGACCCCGGCCGACGAGGCGCATCACATCGACAAGTGGGCGTTCACGGTGCCCTTCGTCTGCGGCGCGACCAACCTCGGCGAGGCTCTGCGCCGGATCTCGGAAGGGGCGGCGATGATCCGCTCCAAGGGCGAAGCGGGTACGGGCAATGTCGTCGAAGCGACGAGGCATATGCGCCAGATTCGGGCCGAGATCCGCCGGCTCACGACAATGTCGGAGGACGAGCTTTACGCCGCCGCCAAGGAACTGCGCGCGCCAATCGAGTTGGTCCGAGAGATCGCGGCGATCGGCAAGCTTCCCGTCGTCTTGTTCACCGCGGGTGGCCTTGCCACGCCAGCCGACGCGGCCATGATGATGCAGCTCGGAGCCGAGGGCGTCTTCGTCGGATCCGGCATCTTCAAGTCCGGGGACCCGGCGACCCGTGCCGCGGCGATCGTCAAGGCTACGACGTTCTACGACGACCCAGACGTGATCGCCAAGGTGTCCCGTGGCCTCGGCGAGGCGATGGTCGGCATCAACCTCAGCGCCCTTCCCGAGTCCGAGCGGTACGCCGGCCGCGGTTGGTGAATCGCCGAGGTCGCAGTGACAAGCCATCCCGGGAAGTCGTCGGGCTCCGTCCCGGTCGTCATCGGCGTGCTCGCCCTTCAAGGTGATGTACGCGAGCATCTGCATGCACTGGAGTCCGCTGGCGCGCAGGCAGTCCAGGTGCGGCGGGAACCGGAGCTCGATGCGGTCGACGCCCTGGTTATTCCGGGCGGCGAGTCCACGACGATGGACAAGCTGGTCCGCGCGTTCGATCTGCTGGAGCCGATCCGCCAGCGGGTCAAGGAGGGCATGCCCGCCTATGGCTCATGTGCGGGCATGATCATGCTCGCCGATACGGTCGTCGACGCGGTCGAGGGCCAGCAGACGATCGGCGGGATCGACATGGCCGTCCGGCGCAACGCGTTTGGCCGTCAGGTCGACTCCTTCGAGGCGGATCTTGCGATCCACGGGTTGCCGGAGGAGGACCGACCGCTGCGTGCCGTATTCATCAGGGCTCCGTGGGTGGAGTCGATCGGACGCGGTGTTGACGTGGTCGCGACCGTAGCCCGGGAGAAGGCGGTGCCGGGGGGCGGCACTAGGATCGTGGCCGTTCGCCAGGGGCCGCTGCTCGCTACCGCGTTTCATCCCGAGCTGACCGGCGACCTGCGTGTGCATCGGTACTTCGTCGATCTCGTCCGAGCGGGTTCCGACGGGATGCAGGAGGGACAGTCCGCCAAGGATTCCCTCTCGGCCACCGAAGGCGAGCCGCGGCGCGGGTCTCGTCCCGGCTGGCCCGAATCGCACGAGGAGGGCTAGATGTCCGGCCATTCGAAGTGGGCCACCACAAAGCACAAGAAGGCGGTCGTCGATGCCAGGCGGGGAAAGCTGTTCGCCAAGCTGATCAAGAATGTCGAGGTGGCGGCTCGGATGGGTGGCGGTGACCCATCAGGGAATCCAACCCTGTACGACGCGATCCAGAAGGCGAAGAAATCCTCCGTTCCTAACGACAACATCGACCGGGCGATCCGCCGGGGTGCGGGCCTCGAGGCCGGTGGAGCTGAGTACCAGACGATCATGTACGAGGGATACGCGCCCGGCGGGGTCGCCATCCTCGTGGAATGCCTCACCGACAACAGGAACCGCGCCGCATCTGAGGTACGTACCGCCATGACCAGGGCCGGCGGCTCGATGGCCGATGCAGGATCGGTGTCGTATCTGTTCAACCGCAAGGGTGTCGTCATCGTGCCGAAGGCGGACGGCCTGAGCGAGGACGACATTCTCGCCGCGGTGCTCGACTCAGGGGCGGAGGAGGTCAACGACCTCGATGAAGCGTTCGAGGTCGTCAGCGAGGCAGCCGATCTCGTCCCGGTGCGCACCGCGCTCCAGGACGCGGGTATCGACTACGAGTCGGCAGAGGCGAGCTTCCTGCCGACTGTCACCGTGCCCGTGGACGAGGACACCGCGCGCCGAGTATTCCGGTTGATCGATGCGCTCGAAGACTCCGACGACGTCCAGAACGTCTACGCCAACTTCGACGTCAGCGACGAGATCATGGCGAAAGTCGGCTAGATCGCCCCGGGGATTGGCTAGACCGCCCGGGTCCGACTGATCGGCCCCGGTGGGGCTGATGGCCCGCGGCTGATGGCCTGAGCGCGCTGGCGGCCGAGTGTGGTACGGCGATGGGGGGCGTCCTGCTTCGATCCCCAGAGACATGAAGGGCACCCTCACCCAATAGGTCCGGGTGAGGGTGCCCTTCATGCGAAGAGAGGGCGCTAGCTGATGGCGCGGCGGAGGAAACCTCTGATGCCGGTCGTGGTGAAGATGGTGGCGGCCGCGATGAGCACGACGATGCAGATCCACGGGGGAATGTGCGGGACGTCGGGCACGAGCGCCGCCCGCACGCCTTCGCTGCAGTAGGTGAGTGGGTTGAGCGCAGTGATGAACTGGAACCACGGCAGCTCGTCCAACGACGGCCATGGGTACTGCGTCGATCCGGTGAAGATCAACGGTGTGAACACAAGGGCAAACATGACGCTGATCCGCGCCGGTGGCACGAGGGTTCCCATTGTCAGGCCGATGCCAGCGCCCACCCAGGAGCCAAGGACGAGCACGACGATGAGCAGCGGCAGCCCGGCCGCTCGCCAGGGGGCCGAGCCCAGCACCAGAGCACCGACGGGGAAGATCACCGCCGCAGCGACCAGCGCGCGCATGGTCGCGACGACCAGCTTCTCGACGGCCACCAGCGGGGTCGGCAGCGGTGCAAGCAGCCGATCCTCGATCTCGCGGGTGAAGGAAAACTCCATGACCAGCGGGAATGCCACCGCTTGCAGCGCGGTGAGGAATGCGGTCAGGGCGACGATGCCCGGCAGCAGCAGGTGACCATAGTCCGCAGTGACGTAGTTGAGTTCGCCGAGCACCTTCGCGAAAACGAAGAGCATGAAGAGGGGCTGCAGCCCGACCTGGATCAGGAAGACCCAGAACTCCTTGCCGGTGACGAAGACGTCTCGCCACAGGATCGCTCTGAAAGCCCGTCTGGCGGCCGCCGCAGGCAGCGCCGTCGCGATCGCGCTCACGGTTGCCCCTCCGTTTCAGGTCGAGGGCTAGAGCGCGAGTGTTGCCTCAGGCCGCGCACCGCTGGTTCCGAGCTGTCGGCATATGGACGTGGCAGGGCGCGGCTGGCCGCTGACGGCTGGATCATCGCAACCCCCGGCCGGTGAGGTTAATGAAGACGTCCTCCAGGCTGGGCTGGCCGAGGTGGACGTCGGACACCGTTGCTCCGCGAGCGGAGAGGACGGCGACGGCGGCGCCGAGCACGACCGCTGGTTCGACGTCGAGATAGAGCCGCAGCCGTGCTTCACTGTCCGTGCCGACGACCCCGGCGGCGACCTCGAGCGGTGCCGTGCTCGTCGACCCG
>JBKPTD010000135.1:0-6503 GCA_046735375.1 Actinomycetota bacterium
CGTGCGGAGCCGGTGCATGAACTCGCGCGTGGTCGGGTTCGGCTCCGGCGCAACGACCAGGTTCACCGGTCGACCGAGGTCGGAAAGAAAGCGTGCGCCGATCTCCGACCCGCCGAAGTGAGCGGTGGGCACTACGAGCCCTCGGTGCTCCGCCAGCGCCGCTTGGAAGAGCTCGGGCTCGGGCACCTCGAGCGAAAGCGGTGGTGGGCGCGGGCCCCACTGCTCGAGGTTCTCGGTCACGGAACGCGCGAACTCGGCGAATACGCGGTACGCGTCCCAGCGCTCGCGGAGCCAGCCGCGCGGCCCGCGCACCTGCCGTTGATTGCGAAGCACGGCGGCACGGCGCTCCCGCGCGATCGCGAAAATGATGCCCGCGATGACCGGCGGCGAGCCGCGCTTCCACCATTCGGGGCCGTACACACAGCCGAGCTCCGCGAAGCGACGCCAGGCACCGCTGTCGAAACGCAGTGCAGCACGAAGCTGCGCGAGCGTCATCGCGTGCGTTTCTCAATCGTCGTAGGGGTTGGGCGCTCAACCCAAGAGTGGAATCGGTGCACTTGAATGCGGTCCTTCGCACCACGTGTCCGGACCTGTCAACTCCGTCCATCCGGGACGCCGGACGCACCGACGGGACGGAATACGTCTCGCCGGGCACGGGCCGGAACGGTATGGTGCCCGCGATGCCAAACCGCAGCGGGCGCATGTTCAGCCCGGCCCGCCTAGTCTTCATGGGGTGGAGCATGGGGCTCTGCGCTCTCGCGGTGCACGCCGCCGCACGGGGCGAGCTGGGTGTCGCCAAGATCGCCGCGCTGTCGGTCGGCTGGTATGCGCTCGCCACTACGGGCGTCTTCTTTCCCCAGCTCGAGATGTACGGTCCCATCATCTCCTCTGGCCCGTCGGGCAGCATGCGCGTCGCGCTCACGTTCGATGACGGGCCCGATCCGGTGACGACACGACGCATCCTGGAAACGCTCGGGGCAACCCGCCACCGCGCAACGTTCTTCGTGCTGGGCGCCAAGGCACGCCGCCATCCGGATGTGGTGCGCGAGATTCATGCCGGCGGTCACACGCTCGGCGTGCACGGAGATGTCCACGACCGCTTGCACTCTTTCCGCATGCCATGGACCGTGCGCGACGAGATCCTTCGCGCGGTCCGTGCGGTCGAGGTCGCGACGGGCGTACGTCCCCGCTTGTTCCGTCCACCCCTCGGTCATACGAGCGTCACAACCGTACGCGGGGCGCGCCTTGCTGGCGTCACGTTGGTGAGCTGGTCCGCGCGCGGATACGACGGCAGGCGCGGCCAGACTCCCGAGGCCATTGTCGAGAGAGTCGCGCGAACCCTCACCGACGGCGCGATCGTGATGCTGCACGATGCCGCCGAGCGCGACGACTACGAGCCCGCGGCCGTTCGCGCTCTGCCGCGACTCCTCGCGGTGCTCGACCGCCGCGGGCTCACAAGCATCGGCCTCGATGCGCTGCTCAGTACGGCCGAATGACGCGGAGGGGGTCCCCGGTAAGGAGGCGAAACACGCTTTCTGAAGCAGCAAGGTCGCGGACACCCCGGCTGCTGACCGCCTTAGGGAGATGGAGCTTTCAAAGGGGCCGACGACGCGCAGCGTGCGCGCCCGTTCACCGGCGGGTCTCGCGAGACACGTGCCGCGCAAGAGGTCGAGCACGCACATCGACCGCAAAGCTCCCCGCGACGGCGATCCACAGCCGCGCGAACGAGACCGGATCGCGCGCCGACCAGACCGTCGCCTGCGCGGCGGCCGCGGCGACGGCCAACACGGCCGTCGAGGCCATCGGTCCGATGCGATACCCGCGGAACACTTCGGAGCGCAGCAGCTGCGCATGAATCTCGGAGAGCTGATGGAGCGCATGATCGACGCGCATGGCCGACCTACTTTATGACGCAAAGTCAGCGCGTTAAGACCGGGACCACGATCGCTCGACGGTTCGGTCCGTCATCGTTCGGCGGCGCCGCCGGGACTGCGAGCTCCGCGTCGCCGGCGTCGACGAGCCCTTGCCACGCGGCTTCACGAGCGTCATCGTTCGCTCCGCGGGCGGCCACCGCTCGCGACTCTGGCTGGAAACTCCCATGACGCCTCGTCGAGCGCGGATCCTCTGGCACTGCAACACTGCTGGGCGGCTATGCTCACGCCGCTCGCGCGACCGCGACGCGCGAGGCCGCGTCATGGTGGTGTCCTCGCTCTGAGTCCGCCGCCGCAGAGCCATGGATTCGAGCTACTTCAACACGCGCTACTCTCCGGACCCGGGCAGGAGCCGGGTCTGGAAGGCCATCTGCGAGTACCTCCAGCAGTTCATACCGGGCAACAGCGCCGTGCTGGACTTCGGGGCGGGATACTGCGACTTCATCAACCACATACACGCGGCGGCCAAGTATGCCGCCGATGCCAATCCGGACGTGGCGCGCTGCTGTGGCCCGGACGTGAAGTTCCTGCTCGCGCGGGCCGAGCAGCCGCTGGACCTCCCGGGTAATTCGATCGACGTCGTGATGGCCAGCAATCTGCTGGAGCACCTGACCGACCAGCAGCGCGGCGCGCTGTTCGATCGGCTCGAAGGCTGGCTGCGCCGGCCCGCTAGACTCATTCTAATCCAACCGAACTACTATTACTGCTATCGCGAGTACTGGGACGACTTCACTCACGTGAAGGCCTTCTCTCACGTCAGCCTCGGCGACTTCCTGCTGTCGAGGGGCTATCGGATCCTGCGGATGGAGAGGAGGTTCTTGCCGTTCAGCTTCAAGTCCCTGCTGCCCAAGTCCTATTGGATAACGAAGCTCTATCTCGCCTCGTTCTGGCGTCCCATGGCGAAGCAGATGCTCATCGTCGCAGAGCGATGATGCCCTCGCGGCGACCATGTACAAGCAAAAGAGGATCAGCCTGATACTCCCGACGTTCAACGAACGCGACTCCATCAAGAAAGTCATCCGGGATTTCGAGGCGCTCGGCGTCGTCGACGAGATCCTCGTCATCAACAACAACGCGGTCGCCGGTACCTCCGAGCAGGTGCACGACACCTCCGCCGTCGAGATCCACGAGCCGGTCCAGGGGTATGGCGCCGCCATCCAGAGAGGGTTCGCCGCGGCCACCGGCGACCTGATGGTCGTCTGCGAGCCGGATGACACGTTCCTCGCCACCGACCTCCACAAGTTCCTCGCCTATGCCGAGGACGTCGATGTCGTCTACGGCTCGCGGACCGTGAAGACCTTCATTTGGAAGCGCGCCAACATGGGTCTGCTGCTGCGGTGGGGCAACTGGTTTGTCGCGAAGCTCATCGAGGTTCTCTTCAACACCAACTACCTGTCCGACGTCGGCTGCACGTATCGACTGATCCGGCACGAGGCACTGCAACTGCTGCTGCCGACGTTTCGCGTCAAGTCCAACTTCTTCGGGCCGGAAATGATGATCAGAGGGTACCGAATGGGGCTCCGGTGCATACAGATCCCGGTCAACTACAAGGAAAGGGTCGGCCAGAGCTCGGTGACCGGCGACATCAAGACGGCCATCGTGCTGGGCATCCAGATGATCATCCTGATCGTCACCATGCGCTGCGGGCTCGAACGCTGGCTGCTGAAGCTCGTCAGATGACCGATCGTCGCCGGTCATGGTCGCCCGGCAACGAGATCCCGCTCGCGCTCGGCTTCCTCGTCGGCCTGGTCTTCAGGTGTGCCATGCTCTTCCATATGGGCGTGTTCGACATGGACGCCTATGTCGAATGGGGTAGGGACGCGCTCCGGGCCGACTTGCCGAGCACCTACCACGGCATCTACTTCCCGCTCCAATATCAGATCTTCGAGGTCTGCGCGTGGATCTCCGGCCGCCTCGGGACCCATTTCGTCCCCGTGTTCAAGGCCGCCAACCTCTTGTTCGACATCGGCTGCTTCGCGCTCGTGGTCTCGCTGCTGACGCGGCAGGGCTCACGGCCGATCCATGCGCTCGTCTATTGGCTGCATCCGTTCCTGCTCGCGATCTTCTCGTTAGGCTATGTCGACTATCAGTTCGCCTTCTTCGTGCTGTTGAGTGCCAGCCTGGCGAACGGCCCCGCGGCCCGGCGATATCTGGCGGCGGGCGTGCCGCTCGGGCTCGCGTTCCTCATGAAGCCGCAGGCCCAGATCCTGGTCATCGTGACGTTCTTGTTCGGCGTCTTCCGCGCGGTCAGAACACGGGACGCTCGCCCGCTCGCGATGCTGGTCGGCCCGGCGGTGCTGTTCCTCGGCTACGAGTTCTACTTCACGCTCTCGTTGTTCCCGCGTCTCGGATATGGGGCCGCGAGCGTGCTGCCATCCAGCTATCTCGGGGTGACGAACGTGATGCCGTGCCTGTCGGCTCAGCTGCCCAATATCTGGTATCCAGTGGCCTTCTTCATGAAACGAGGCAGCGACCCCATCTGGGCCATCAGCGATCAGACCCAGATGCTGCCTTACATATCGGCGAAATACGTCGCGGGCGCGGCGGCCCTGGCCCTGGTCGGTTGGCACGTGTTCCGGACCGAGCGCGAGGCGCGTTCGCCGGTCACGGACCGGTTCGTGAGGATGTTCGGCTTCGCGAGCCTGACCGTGCCGTTCCTGATGACCTCGGCCCACGAGAACCACTTGTTCCTGGGTGGCGTGTTCCTCGTGCTGTTCATGGCGAGTCATCGCTCGCTGCCGTTCCGAGCCGCGAGCCATGCCCTGCTGCTGATCCAATTCCTGAACGTGTTCGGGCTCTACGGCGAGCACCCGGGCCTGGTCGCGGGGCCCCTCAAGAGCACGTACTCGGAGACGCTGGCAGTCGTGTATTCGTTCGCGAGCGTCGCGTGCTTCTGCTTGATCGCCAGGGTGCTGCTCCGAGCTGGCGGAGGCTCCGAGGAGGCTCCGCCGGTCGCGGCGACGAGCGCGCGGCCAGCGTAGCGGGCGCAGCGGCCCGCGACCGCGAGCTCTGCGCTAGCCTGCCGTCCAACCAGTCCCATGCGCGAGGTCTTCGCCGACGAATGCAGAGCGCTCGGCCTGCGCGCGCGCATCCTCGCCAGCGACGTCGCGCCGCCGCGCGTGGTCTTCACGCCCTGCGGATCGGTCTCGGGCGAATGGCTGCTCGAGGGCTTCCTTGCGGAGACTCCTCGACGCGCGAGGCGATCGCGCGCAGGCGCGCGACCAGGGCGGTGCGTCCGGCGGCGACCGTGGCGAGGGTGTCGGCGTAGGGCTCGGGCATAGGCGCGTCTAGCCTGTGTGCGGAGTGGACTGCCAGTCCACCGCCCGACTGAACCGGCCGCGCCGCGCGCACGACCAGCCGCAGCACACGCCGCGCGCCCTCCCGGAGTTCCGCGCCGAGCCCGTATCGGTGGGCGCGGCCGAACCGGCCCCCGCCTGCTCCAGGTGCAGGCAGAGATCATACGCCGCCTTGTAGATCGGCAGATGCTCGGTCTGGGCCATGGCGCACAACTCTGGGGGGCGGAGCCCCCCAGACCCCGGGAATCAAATGGTCAAGAGATCAAAGACTCGTTCTCGCGACGGCCACGACGGCCGCGCCGACCGTCGTGCCGCTGCGGCGCCGTTCCTGACCCGCGTCGGGGGTGCATGAAAAAATACGCGGACAAAACACGGACAATCGGCGGACAGCATGTCCGGCGAGCGTCCTGCTCACGCGGCCGCCTGCGACGCGGAAACCCTTGGTAGACATGGCGTTTCGCGATGATGCCGAGGAGGGGAATCGAACCCCTAAGCCCTTCCGGGCGGGCGATTTTGAGTCGCCTGCGTCTGCCAGTTCCGCCACCTCGGCGCAGTGGAGGTTCGGGAACTTACGGCCTCGGGAACCACTGGCGCAACCCCGAGTCGCCGAGATTGTCCGTGTTCTCTCCGTGTGCGGTCCTGCGCAGCACCACGCGAGCGTCACCGATTGGCACGGTGGTTGGCGACACATGCTCCGGTTCTTCCAGCCGCCGATGCGCTGGATGACATCCTCGCCGACGCCGGTGTGCTGTTCAAAGCGGCGACGGATGTCGCGAGCAAGCCCTATGGCTCGCGACCACGTCGCCTTCCCAAGTCTAGTCCGATGGGGCAGGCACGGCGTGGGCCGCCGGGTCTTCACGGCCGCTGGCTGACGCCCACTTACCGTCTTGCGCACGTGCGCGCCCGGGCCTACCGTGGCGCCATCACCACCAAAGGTGCCGGCGGACGGAGCCCGATGATGATGAAGAACCACTATCTGGTTCTCGGCGTTTCCCGGGACGAGAAGGACCCGCGCGGCATCCGCGATGCATATCGCCAGCTGGCGAAGCAGCACCATCCCGACCGGGCCGGTCCCGAGGGAGCCACGGCGTTCCGGGATGTCGTCGAGGCCTACGAGGTCCTCTCCCACGCCGAACAGCGCGCTCTCCACGACCAGGGTCTGCGCCGCGCGGAGGGCCGGCTCGACGTCGCGCCGGACTCGATCGTGCTCGCGGACGACGTGCCGCCCGAGCCGCTCGCGCCGGTGCCCGTGTCGATCCCGCGCGGGTTCCGGCAC
>JBKPTD010000136.1:0-25181 GCA_046735375.1 Actinomycetota bacterium
GAGTCCATCACCCATGTCAACTATTCGACCATCCCGCCGGTCGGCGGCAACCACTTCCTGACGCCCGAACCAATCGACCGGCATTTCTACACAGCCGAGGATCGCCCACCGATCGAGAACCTGGTCCACAACCTGGAGCACGGCTACACCATCCTCTGGTACGACAGCACGGTGACCGGCGATCAGCTCACGACTCTTAAGGACCTGAGCAGCCGGGTGCCGAAGGATGCCAACCGCAGCAAGTTCATCGTCGCGGCGTGGGACGAGAGCCGGGGTGCATTCCCCAACGGCAAGCATGTCGCGCTGTCGCACTGGAGCGCCAAAGGCGACGGCGCCGGGGCCTCCGGTCTTGGTCACCGCCAGCTCTGCGGGCAGGTCAGCGGCGAGGCCGTTGACCAGTTCATGTCCCAGTTCCCGTCAAGCGACGCGCCAGAGCCCAACGCACCCTAGCGTCGCGTTAGCGAAGTCTCTTTGCGTCTGCCCGGTCCCACCGGCGCCTGGCCGCGTTCTCGCTCGCCCACGTAGCGCCGCTACGAGGGCTCGCTGCGGCCTTGCCATGCATCCAGCGGTCCTCAGGCATCCGTCAAAGGACCTCGCTAGCGCGACGCTAGCGTCGCCGCTCAGTTCGGCATGTCGCTGGAGAACCGTACCGATCCGTCGGCGAGCACCGTGCCAGGCCATACGCGCATGCCGGCTCGTAGCTCATTGCCGGCGCCGACCCGCGCGCCGTCGCCGATGACAGCACAGTCCACGATCGTGTCTGCGCCGATCGTCGCGCCGGCGCCGATCGCCGAGCTAGCTACCACGGCCCCACGCTCGACGACGGCTCCGTCAAAGAGAACCGAGCCATCTACTGCGGCACCCGCGCCCACGACCGCGCCGCGCCCCACGCAGGTCCCCGCGGTCAGTGTGGCGCCCGCCTCGACCACTCCGCCGGGCAGCACGAGGAACTCCCCCTCGACATGCGGTATCGCGGGCGATCGCACCCGACCGAGGACGAGATCGGCGCTCGCCTTGACGAACGCCGCGGGTGTGCCGACATCGAGCCAGTAGCCGTCATCGAGATATCCGACGACCCGCCGCCCTGCCGCGAGAAGCTCGGGGAAGGTCTGCCGTTCGACCGAGACGACCTGGCCCGCGGGGATCTCGTCGATAACGCGACGGCGGAAGACGTAGCAGCCCGCATTGACCTGATCGCTGATGGGAGTGGGCATCTTTTCGAGGAACGCGCTCACCCTGCCGTCCGGGTCGGTAGGCACACAGCCATAGGCGCGGCCGTCCTCGACCCGGGTCAGATACAGCGTCACGTCCGCCGCAGCCTCATCATGCAGCGCAAGCTGGGCCTTGAGCGAATGCTCGGAGAGGATGTCGCTGTTGAGCACCAGAACGGGTTCTTCCGGGCCGCTGTTCAGCCAGCCGAGGACATTGCGGATGCCGCCGCCGGTATCGAGCGGCACGTCCTCCGTCACGTAGTCGATCGCCAAGCCGAGTGAGCGGCCGTCACCGTAGTAGTCGACGAACGCCTGAGGGCGGAAGGCCATGGCCATCACGACGTGGTCGACGCCCACCTCCTTGAGGCGGGCGAGCTGGTGGCTGAGGAATGGCACACCGGCGCACGGCAGCATGGGCTTTGGCGTGTTCACCGTGAGCGGGCGCAGCCTCGTTCCCTTGCCGCCGACGAGCACGATCGCTTCGGTCACCTAGTGTCCCCTCTCACCGACGACCCACCCTGGCACGCACCGGCCCTTTAATCGCCGGCGGCCTCTGACTCAACGGTGGCGGGTCAGCCGCCACCGACCGCCCGTGAGTATGCAGCTATGTGTGCCTCGGCCGAGGCGGCCCAGGTGAACTCTCGAGCGCGCGCGTGGCCCGCCGCACCCAGAGCATGCCTCGCCTCGTCATCAGCGAGCAGTCGGCGCAGCCCCTCGGCGATGCTGGCGGCGTCGGGCTCGGTGTAGGCGACGGCGTCCCCTCCAACCTCGGGCAAGGAGAGCCGCCGTGCCGTCAGCACCGGGGCGCCACAGGCCATCGCCTCGAGTACCGGCAGCCCAAAGCCCTCGGCCTGGCTGGGATAGGCGACGACGAGCGCGCCCCCGAGATAGCCGGGCAGATCGCTCGCGCGCAGGTAACCCGGCCTCACGACCCGCAGGTGAGACGGCACCTCGGCAACAGCACGGTCGACGTCGCCGTCCCAGCCGGTGGACCCGGCCAGCACAAGCGCCGGTGGCTGGTCGACATCCTGCACCGCTGCTGCCCAGCCATGGACGAGCTCGGGGACGTTCTTCCTGGGTGCGATCTCGCCGAGGAATGCGACGTAGGGCAGCCCATGCAGGCCTAGCCTGTCGCTGACCCGGCGTCGCTCCTGCTCAGAAGGAAGGTGGAACTGCTCGGTGTCAACGCCGTGATAGGCGACGTCGATGATGGACGGATCGGCGTCGAGCAGCAGGACGAGCTCATCCCTGGTCGCCTTCGAGGGTACGATCACCCGCGCCGCGCGATGGATTGCCGTCTTGGTCGCCGACCGGTAGAAGCCGGCCTTAACCGGGCTGTGGATCTCCGGCATCGAGAACACCGAGACGTCGTGAATGGTGACGACGACCGGCCGGCCAGGTCGCAGCGGCACAGAGTAATAGGGGGCATGAATCACATCAGCGCCCACCTGCTGGGCGACCAAGGGGAGCGATGCCTGCTCCCAGGCCAAACGCGCAGGCCGATGCGAGATCGCCGCCGGACCTGGCACGATTCTCGCCTGCGGAGCGATCCGCCCATAACGCTCCGCATCGCTGCGCTGACAGACGATAGCGAGATCGGCTCCGGCGGAAGCCAATGCGGCGAGAAGGCCGTCGACGTACCGCCCGACACCGCCGCGGTCGGCGGGCACAGCGGTCGCGTCGACGAGCACACGGGGCGCCACGATTTAACGGCTCCTCGGATCTAGAGGCCCTTCGACCTCGGCTCGACCAACTGCGACGAACGGCAAGCCTACGCCGTCATGATGAGCGCAGCACGGCATGTCCACAGCAGGACGATCTCAATCCGGTTGCCGGTGGCGGGCATAGGCGATGGCGGCGGCCGCTGCGGCGACCAAATCACCGATGGTCATGAGCAGCCGGGAGACCAAAGCGGCGACGATAGCCTCGCCGCGGTCGAGCACTGGGGCGAGGAGCGCCACCAGGGCCACCTCACGCGCGCCTGCGCCGGCGGGAGCGACCACGACCAGCAGGCCGCCGATCCAGGCGAGGGCGAAAGTGCCGATGGAGAGCAGGATGGCCCGGCCGATGCCGACGCCCAGGTCGGCAACGAGAACCGCCAGGTGCAGCCCGAAGAACGTCCACGCCACGAGCGCATAGCCGAACGCGGCGCCAAGCCCACGCCAGGTCAGCGGTCGCTCCGGCGGTTCTCGGCGAGTCACCCGGAAGATAAGCGCGATGGCCGGATTGAGCAGCCGGGGATGGAGAGCGGCCGCGATCACCGGGGCGAGCAGAAAGAGCCATCGGTAGTGGGCCGCGGCGTCGCTGGCCGCGAGGGGCAGCGTGGCCGCGGCCGCAGCCAGCCCGGCGACGAAGACAATGAGGACGGTGATGACGTAGGCCGCGCCGGAACGCCGGCGCGGAACTCCGCGGTCGCGCGCCATCTCCATCTGGGCCAGCATCGGCCACACCGAGCCGGGGATGTACTTCCCTAGCTGTGCGACGAAGAAGATCCGCGCCGCAGTACCGAATGTGAGCGGTGAGCCGAGGTCGGCGAGGACGGCGCGCCAGATCAAGACCGAGGTCACAAGTGCCGCGAAGACGGCGCACAACGACAGCATCAGTGACACCGGACCCAGCCGGCCGATGCTGTCGTGAACCTCTGGCCATTGCTTGCCAACCGCGATCGCTCCCAGGGTGACGACCGCGATGATGAACATCGTCCGGAGCGCTCGCCGGAGCAGATGCCGGTTGCGACTCGCAGCGTCGACCGCAGACAGCCGCCTCAGGGCCGTTGGGCGTGCCGCGGGTGAGTCGTCGGCCGGTTGTATGGGCGACGCCTGGTCGGGACGCCGGGCCTGCCGGCCTTGCGGGCTCACCACGGAGCAACCGTACGCCAGGCGGGCCTCACCGTTTGGTCTCGCTGACAGCGAGCAGCACGACGCCGGCCGCGATGTGCAGCAGGTTGTCCGCCTGGTTGAGCCCGAGGAAGTCAGCCTGTGACCCGCCGGCTAGAGCGAGACCCACCAGACCGACGGCGACCAGAATCCCGCCGGCCATCGTGTTGGCGAACCTCGCCCACAGCAGAGGGTGCCGTCCGCCTTCGAGCAGTAAGGCCCCGAGTCCGAGGTGCAGCAGGCTTTGGATCGGGTTCAGCTCGAAGACAAGCACTGACTGGCCATGAGGGTCAGCGAAGCCGACATCATGGGTGACCACGAGACCGAGGATTCCTAGGACGAGGAAGGCGACGCCGGCCACGTAGCCGGCCAATCGGTTGGGCGACGCCGCCACCCCTTGCCTCTCCACGGTCCGCAAGGGTGCCCCATCCTCGCCGCGGGCACTAGGGGTCGCACCCGCAAGTGCTCCGCGGGCCTAACGGTGCGACCACTAGGGCCTCATTTCCTCGCGACCGCGAAGATGCGCCGGAAGGGAAGCACGGTGCCGTACTCGTGCGGTGGGTAGGCCTCCCGGAGCCGTGCCTTGAAGACGGCGGAAAATTCGACTCGGGTCCCCGCTCCGAGTGCGGCCAAGACCGGACGTGCGCCGGTGCCGCTGATCCACTCAAAGACCGGGTCGGTACCGGAAAGGATGTGGAGGTAGGTCGTCTCCCATGCATCGACCCTGCAGCCAGTCGCAACCAACGCCGCCGCATATTCCACGGCTGGGTGTGACGATGGGAATGCGACGTCGCCCAGGCCCCAGCGCGCCTCGCCAGCTAGTTCGCGGAGGATCTGGTGGCTCGGTTCACCGAAGTTGCCTGGCACCTGAAATGCCAGCCAGCCGCCGGGTGTGAGGACCCCCACCAGCTTCGGCAACAGCCGAATGTGGTCGGGCACCCATTGCAGCGTTGCGTTGGAGACAAGCACGTCGACGGGACGGCGCGGCTCCCACTCCCGCAGGTCACCGACATGGAATTCGACCCTTCCCGGGACGGCGATAGTCCTCGCCTTCTCGATCATTTCGGCCGAGCTGTCGACCCCTTCGACGTAGGCGGTCGGCCATCGGTGGATGAGCGTGGCCGTCAGGTTGCCGGGTCCGCAACCGAGATCGACGACATACCCCGGCCTCTCGGCAGCCACCCGGCTGATCAGATCCGCGAACGGCCGCGCCCGCTCATCGGCGTACTTCAGATACTGAGCCGGATCCCACATCCATCCTCCTGCAGTGGTCGTACGCCCATTATCTCGATGTCAAGATGCTTGGTGTCGAGGGGTATGCTCCCGACCATGACCACCCGGCGCGACCGCGACGAGGTCGACCGGCTGGTCGAGGCGTGGCAGTACGAGCGGCCCGACCTCGACGTGTCACCGCTCGAGGTGCTCAGCCGCGTGACCCGGCTGGCGCGCCATCTGGACCGCGCACGGCGGACCGCATTCGCCAAGCATGGGCTCGAGGTATGGGAATTCGACGTCCTCGCCGCGCTGCGCCGGGCTGGCGATCCCTACCAGCTCTCACCTGGCCAGCTCCTCACCCAGACCCTCGTCACTTCGGGCACCATGACGAACCGGATCGACCGGCTTGAAGGTCGCGGGCTCGTCAAGCGGCTGCCCGACCCTCACGATCGGCGCGGCGTTCTGGTCCGGCTGACTGCCGCCGGACGGACCAGTGGCGACGAAGCATTCGCTGACCTGCTCGACCGCGAGCGTGAATTGCTCGCCGCGTTGCCCGAGGCGGACCGGTCTATCCTGGCCGATCTGCTCCGGCGTCTGGTCGTACCGTTCGACAACGCAGAATCCGACCTGTAGGCGCCGTCATGTGCGTCGCCTGGTCGATCCGGTGGCCGCGTCGCTCGCGACAATGCGCGCGCCAGGCGCCGGCCCGGTGGCAGTGCGAACGGCCCGGCAAACGCCCATAGCCGAGAGCGCAACCGCGATGTCGTACATGTGCTCCACGTCCGCGGCGAGGAAGGCGCAGGTCGGACCCGACCCGGAGACGATCGCGCCCAACGCCCCGTGCTCGCGACCGGCGTCTAGCGTGCGTCGGAGCTGCGGACGCAGCCGGATCGCCGCCTGCTGCAGGTCGTTGGAGAGCGCTGAGCCCAATGCGACCGGATCCCCCGCGGACAGTGCGGCCATCAACGCCGGCGAGGCCATCGGCTTCGCAACGTCGGCCGGGTCACCCCGCAGCCGGTCGCACTCCGCGTAGACGGCAGGCGTCGACAGCCCACCGTCGGCAAGCGCGAAGACCCAGTGATAGGTGCCGCGCGCGAGAGCGATGCTGAGCCGATCCCCCTTACCGACGCCGACGGCAGTTCCACCAAGCAGCGCAAAGGGGACGTCGGCGCCGAGATCGGCTGCGATCTCCATGATCGTGTCGCGGCCCTCTCTCGTATCCCAGAGCCCGGTCCCCCACGCGGCGTCGCACGCGACGAGGGCAGCGGCGGCGTCGGCGCTTCCCCCAGCCATGCCTCCGGCCACCGGGATGCCCTTCTTGATGTGGAGATGGGCCTGAGGCTCAGCACCCCCGCGGCGGCCACCGGACGGGACGACTCCCCCGTTTCGTGTTACGGCGGCCAACGCCCGCGCCGCCTTCGCCGCGAGGTTGGTCTCGTCGGTCGGCACGGCCGCGGCCGCCTCGCCCTCGACCGTGATCCTCAGCTTGGTCGCCGGCGTGGCAGTGACCTCGTCGAAGACCGAGACGGCATGGAAAACGTTGACCAGGTCGTGGTAACCGTCCTCACGCCGGGGACCGACGGCGAGCTGCAGGTTCACCTTGGCAGGCACGCGCACGGTCACTGACTGCACGGGATGGGCTCCTTGCGGCGGGGGGCGGGCTGACCTCGATGCTACGTGTCGCGGACAACCGGGTTGATGACGTGATGGGATGCGCGACAGCGACGCGCCGCCTCGCGCTAGCCCGAGCCATGGCCGCTGTGTTCGGCGATTCGGGCGAAGTCCTCAACGGTGAGCGACTCGCCGCGGGCGCCGGGATCGACGCCGGCAGCCCGCAGCGTCGCATCGGCTGCCGTTGCAGAGCCGGCCCACGGTGCCAGCGCAGCTCGCAGGGTCTTGCGCCGCTGGGCGAAGGCGGCATCGATGACAGCGAAGACCTCGTCACGAGTCGCCGTCGTCGGCGGAGGCGCCCCGCGCACCAGGCGCACGAGGGCTGAGTCGACGTTTGGTACCGGCCAGAAGACGCTCCTGTTGATGGCCGCCACCTTGCGCACCTCCCCGTACCAGCGCGCCTTCACGGAGGGAACCCCATAGGTCCGTGATCCCGGTTCGGCGGCCAATCGGTCGGCGACCTCGGCCTGCACCATGACAAGCACCCTGACGATCGTTGGGAGTACGGCGAGAAGGTGGAGCAGGACGGGGACGGCCACGTTGTACGGCAGGTTCGCGACGAGCGCGGCCGGCTGAGCGGACCTGGGTGCGTGCTCCTCCGCGGCTGCCGATGTGAGCAGAGATCCGTCCAGCGTCAGAGCGTCAGCGACGACGACAGTGAGATCGCGGGCCCGGGTCGGCGCCTGCCGCTCCACGGTTTGCATGAGGGCGCCTGCAAGCGCCGCGTCCACCTCCACGGCGAGCACTCGGTGGCCCGCCGCGAGGAGACCGAGGGTGAGCGAGCCTAGGCCGGGGCCGACCTCGAGGACGTCATCGCCGTCCTGAAGCTGGGCGAGCCGAACGATCCGACGGATCGTATTCGGGTCGATGACGAAGTTCTGCCCTCGCTGCTTGCTCGGCCGCAGGCCGAGCCCATCGGCGAGCTCACGGACCTCCGCGGCACCGAGGAGCTGCACATCGGTCCCGGCCTCGCCCGCAGCCGTCGTCCTAGGCTGATCAGCCACCCTCTGACACTACGGCCCGCGACTGCTCAGATCAGGCACGCGAGCCTTCCCGCACCTTTGCCGCGGGAAGGCTCGCTGTGCGGACGATGGCTAGCTGTAGAGCCTGCTGCCGCAAACTGGCCACGGCGAACTGCCAGCCCGGTCGTAGAGGATCTGAGCCCGGCGCGTCTGCTCGGCTGACGATGCGTCGGTCGGATTGCCTGAGCCTCCGACCGAGTGCCATGTCGAGACCGAGAACTGGTACAGGCCGAAGTACAGGCCGTTGGGGCTCACCGCATTCGGATTGCCGCCGGACTCACATTGGGCCAGCGCGCCCCAGTTCAGACCGCCCGAGCTGCCGCTCGGCGCCGGCTGCGGGGTCGACTGCGTGGGCGTGGGCGCCGGTGCCGGTGCTGGTCGCGCCTTCGTACCGACTCTGACCAGTTGCCTGACCGGATTTCGAAGCGACTCGGTGAAGAGCGTGCGCTTGACCACCCACTTGCCGTCTCTCTTGGCGAGCTCGTAGGCAACCCGGCGCGAGCCGTTCTTCCCGTCCTTGATCACCTTTGTCGTGCCTTGGTACATGCTGGAATCGGCGATCTGCTTCGTGCGGTATGAAACCGCCTCTGTCCTGATCTTCGCCTTTCCGGTGATCTTGAAGACCCTGATGCGCTCGCCGTCTTTGGGATACGTCGTGCGATCGGGGAGAACCAGGTCCTTCTCGGTCAGCGGGACGCCGGCCCCGACGATCGCGGCCGCCACCGTCGGCGCCGTGGTCTCGAGCTTCTTGCTCTTGCCCTCGACGCTCAACGTCACCGTGTGCGGCAAGCGGACATCGAAGGAGAGTCCCTGGCGCCCGATCGGCATCGATCGCGACACCGACACAAAGGCGGCCCCATTCCGCACACCGATTTGCTGGAGGGCTTCCTGGACGCTGTTCGCGGTCACCCAGAGACTGCGGTCCTTGCCGTCGATGCTGACGGTGATCATGCGGCCGTAGCGGACTGCGACGTGGGTGCCGTCGGAGACCTTCGCGCCTAAACCGGGCGCCACCGTGTCATGGGGCCCGACCTCGATGTGGTGATCCTTGAGGACGTCTCCAACGGTCTTTGCGAAGGTGTGGACCTTCCGCTCCTGACCATCCACGGACAGGACGAGGGACTTATCAAAACTGACGAACGCGGTCGCGCCACCGACCAATGCGGCCAACGCCGCGCCATAGAGGGCCAGCTGAAGCGGAGGTCGTTGCACACCTCTCCAGACCTCGTACCACCCGGGCACGGGGAGTCGACCCGAGGCGCAGGGGCAAATGCGAACCTGCCCCAAGAAGCTCGGGGACTGCCCGATCCCGGCCAACAGCCGCAGGACGCTAGCAGGGCATCCGAGCCCGTTGCAAACACCGGGAGTGGAGTCACAAAACCGCTAATGGTCCAATTGGACTAGTCCTGTGGAGGGGTGTCCCCGATATCTGACCGCATTCCGCGTCGTGGTGGGGAATGACCTAATGACCTTCGTACACTGGCTTTCAGATGAGCTGTCGCGACCGCACGGCGGGGCGATTTCAGCCCGGCTGCGGCAGTCGAGTGGTCTAGTCTGATCCACTCCAGGTTTCAGCGGATAAGTTCACCGAAATCCGGTTCTGCCGCTGCTGTCCCGGCTTCGCCCGTCGTCTAGTCGAAGAGGTGGCTGCCACAGCTCCACTGGCTAGAGCCAGCGCGCACGTAGAGCACCTGGGCCCGGTAGGTCTGCTCCTCCGGCGAGGCATTGACCGGGTTACCGGTCCCGCCGACGGTCTGCCAGGTGGAGAGCGAAAACTGGTAGAGGCCGTAGTGCCCGTTCGGGTTGACGGCGCGCGGATTGCCGTTCGACTCACACGCGGCCAGGGCCTTCCAGTTGAGATTCTCCGCGCCCGTCGTCGGCCACGGCTTGATGCCTACTTTGATGATTCGATCGACCGGCTTGCGCACGACCTCGGCGAACAGTGTGCGCTTGGTCACCCACTCGCCGTTCCTTTTGACGAACTCGTATGTCACCTTCCTGGATCCGTTTTTGCCCGGCTCGCCAACCCGGCTATCACCGACGAACACGGTGTCGTCGTCAACATGCTTCGTGTCGTAGGGGATGGCGACCACCTTCGCGACCACCTTCCCCTTGATCTTGAAGATCTTGATGACGTCGCCGTCTTTCGGATATGCGTCGCGCGATGGGAACACCAGGTCCTTGTCCGTGAGCGGGATATCGGCCTGGAGCAGCGCGTCGGCCACCGTGGCGCCGGTCGTACTGATCTTGTGTCGCTTGCCCTCGATATCGACCGTCACCGAGTGCGGCAGGCGGACAGCGAAGGCGAGCCCCTGGCGGCCGATCGGCAGCGACCGCGACACCGAGACGAACGCGTCCAGGTTGCGCACCCCGAGCTGATCGAGTGCCTCCTGCACGTTGATCGCGGTGACCCACGCCTTGCGCTGGCGCCCGTCAACGGTTGCGGTGATCAGGCGGCCGAAGCGAACGGCGATGCGGGTCCCATCCGCGATCGTGGCTCCCCGGCCCGGCGCGACCGTGTCATGTGTCCCGACCTGAATTCCCTGGTGGGCGAGGACATCACCGACAGTCCTGGCGAAGCTGTGGACCTTGGTCACCTTGCCGTCGATGCTGAGCACGAGGTCCTTGTCCAGATTGACGAATGCGGTCGTCCCGCCGACCAGAGCGGTCATCACTGCGAGCTGTAAGAACAGCCGGAGCGGGGAGCGTGGCACGCCTCTCCAGTCCTCAGACCGCCCGGGCAGGGATTGCGAACACGGACCCATCCCGGCCAACAGTCGGAAGAGGTTAGCGAAGCCGGCAAGCAGCCGCAACGGACTGGCATGTGAGCAGGACCGTCCCAGTGAACGGTCAGGCAAAGGGCCCGAAGACGCGTTCGGCGTTCGCGCCGAGGGCCACGGCCATGGTCTCCTCGGGGATGCCTTTGACCTCAGCCATCTTGCGTACGGTCCATGGCACGAGGTACGAGGCGTTCGGCCGGCCCCGATAGGGCACCGGCGTCAGGAAGGGTGCGTCGGTTTCCACAAGCAGGAGATCGACTGGTGCGGCGAGAAGCGCATCCCGCAGGGGCGAAGCGCTGCTGAAGGTGACATTCCCGGCGAAGGACATGTAATAGCCGTGCTCCGCGCATACCTTCGCCATCGCAGCATCGCCGGAGAAGCAGTGGAACACGACAACTGCCGGCGCACCGTCCTCCGCGAGAATCCGGAGCACTTCGTGGTGCGCATCCCGGTCGTGGATGATCAGGGGCTTCTCATGCGCCTTAGCCATCTCCAGATGCCGCCGAAACGAGTACTCCTGCGCTGGCAAGCCCTCCTCACCCGTACGAAAATGATCAAGTCCGGTCTCGCCGATCCCTCGCACCTGCGGCAGCACGGCCAACCTGTCGATCTCGACGAGGGCTAGGTCGAGCGCGGCCATCCCCCCCGGCGGGCGCGGCGGGCCCGGCCGCCAGCTGTCGACGTCCCCGAGCACAAGGCGCGGTGCCTCGTTCGGATGCAATGCCACCGTCGCCCACACGCCGGGCAAGGTGGCCGCAAGCTCAGCGCCCCACCGCGATGACATGACGTCGACACCAATCTGCACCAGCGGTGCAACCCCGACCTCCGCTGCTGCAGCGACTGCGTCGTCAGTCTGGACATCTTGAAGGTCGAGGTGAGTGTGTGTGTCCGCTACGGCCGTCGGGAGCGGCGGCGGCGGCGGCGGAAGCTCGGGCGACGGGCGCTGAGTGCTCGTACTCGGGGGCTCCACGCCGCCAGGCCGCTGGCGCTGCCGCCGCGGCGGCCCGGCGCTGGACCGGCGCCCCCGGGCCGCCATCAGCCGGTCTCCGACGCCAGCCTCGCCAGCTCCTCGTCGACGATGGACGGATCGAGCTTCTTGAAGACCGGTTGCGGCGTCTCGATCCTGGTGCCTGCGACGACTGGACGGGATTCCCAGCGCGCAGCAGCCTCGTCGTACTCACCGGTCAGGACGCCGTAGGCCAGCCCTCCGTCGTCGCTGACTTGGCGCAGCTCCGGCATGCCTGACCAGTTCTCGTGGTTGCCGAGAAGCCGGTGCACCTGGTCGGCGGAGTGCGGCAGGAACGGCGTGAGCAGCGTCTTGCAGTCGTCAACTGCTTGCAGCGCGACATGAAGCACCGTTCCGAACCGCTCCGGCTCCGACTCGCGCAACTTCCACGGCGCCTGGTCCGAGAAGTACTTATTGGCCGCAGCGACCACGCGCATCGACTCGTTCAGTGCGGCCTTCTGGTGTGAGGAGGCAAGCAGATCGCCCACTGTGCCGAAGCCGGCCTGCGTGGTCCTGAGGAGGTCTCGATCCGCGTCGGTGAGGTCAGTGGCTGGCGGGATTGCACCGAAGTTCTTTGCCGCCATCGACACCGAGCGATTGACCAGGTTGCCCCAGCCCGCGACAAGCTCGTCGTTGTTGCGACGCAGGAACTCCGCCCAGGTGAAATCGGTATCACTGGTCTCCGGTCCGGCGGCGCACAAGTAGTAGCGCAACGCATCTGCGTCATAGCGGGACAGAAAATCTCGCACGAGGATTCCGACACCTCGTGAGGCGGAGAACTTCTGCGCCTCCATGGTGAGGAACTCGCTGGACACCACCTCGGTCGGCAGGTTCAGCGCGCCGTACTTGCCGGGCGTGCCGCCCTTGTCGCCGCGGCCGGAATATCCCATCAGCAGGGCAGGCCAGATCTCCGCATGGAAGACGATGTTGTCCTTGCCCATGAAGTAGTAGGAGTCGGCATCCTCGCGCTGCCACCACGCCCGCCAGGCGTCCTGGTCGCCCGATCTGGCAGCCCATTCGATCGACGCAGACAGATAGCCGATGACCGCGTCGAACCAGACGTAGATCCGCTTGTCCGGCCGGTCCCGCCAGCCATCCAGTGGGACCGGAACTCCCCAGTCGAGGTCGCGGGTGATCGCGCGCGGCTTGAGGTCGTCGAGCAAGTTGAGTGAGAACTTGAGGACGTTCGGCCGCCACTGCCCACTCTTGCTTTGCAGCCACGTCCCGAGCGCATGGGCGAATGCCGGCAGGTCGAGGAAATAGTGCTCGGTCTCGACGAACTTTGGGGTCTCGCCATTGATCCGCGAACGTGGGTGGATCAAGTCGGTCGGATCGAGCTGGTTACCGCAGTTGTCACATTGATCGCCTCGTGCGCTGTCGTAGCCGCAGATCGGGCAGGTGCCCTCGATATAGCGGTCGGGCAGGGTCCGCCCGGTCGATGGCGAGATCGCGCCAAGAGTGGTCTGCGGGAAGACATAGCCGTTCTTGAGCAGGCCGAGGAAGATCTCCTGCGTCACGCGATGGTGGTTGCTCGTTGTCGTCCGGGTGAACAGGTCATAGGACAGCCCGAGCGCTTGCAGATCCTCGACGATGAAGCCGTTGTAGCGGTCTGCCGTCTCCCGTGGCGTGCGGCCCTCGCGATCCGCCGCAACGAGGATCGGTGTTCCGTGCTCATCGGTGCCGCTGACCATGAGAACCCGGTTGCCCACCATCCGGTGGTAGCGGCTGAACACGTCGGACGGCACGCCGAACCCTGCGACGTGCCCGATGTGCCGCGGTCCGCTGGCGTAGGGCCAGGCCACGGCGGTCAGTACATGACGGCCTTCGGGCATGCGATCGATCCTATCGACGCCGACTCGCCGACCCCATTGGGTTTCCTCGCCGCGGCAGAATGCGGCGTCACCGGTGCTGGGCGCCCGGGATTGGCTCGGTTCAGGTTGCTTGTGGATGCGCCTTGAAGAAGTCCCACATGACGTCCGTGGCGTTGATTGGGCCATCAGGATCGCTGAGGAGACCACTGGCCGCGCCGGGCCAGGCATGACCCATACCACCGATCGAGTACCAGACGATGTCCACGCCGTCCTTGCAGGTCGCCGACGTTATGGTCACTGGTCGAGTGCCGCGGGTGATCTTCACCGATGGCTTCGCACAGTCGATGGCATTCGTGAGCTCCGCCAGATCGGACTTCATGCCCACGTCGACGGAGTCACTCTGGCCGGTGAAGACGACCATGTCGACGCCCGCCTGGGGTACCCGCGGCAGCTGCCCGCCACCGAGCGCGTGCAGCGGTCCACTCACCGGGGCGATCGCAGCGAACCGTCCGGGTAGGTCAGCCCCGACACGAAAAGCCATCGATGCACCGTTCGAGATGCCGGTGGCATAGACCCGGCGAGGATCCGTGCCCCACGCGGCTTCCACCTGGTCGAGGAGGCTCTCGACGAAACCGTCATCGCCGGAGGTAAACCGTCGTCCCTTTCCATCCGGATAGACGACGATGAAGTTCTCTTCGTCCGCTTTTGCCGACAGGTTCGACATCTCCTCGACATCCGCGGGCTCACACGGCATGCAGTGAAAGGCGAGGACAAGCGGCAGCTTCTGAGATGGGTCATAGCTAGGCGGCGCGTGCAGCCGGTAGTCGCGGCGGACGCCGTCCACCACCAGCGTGAGGTCGTGATCGCCGGGGGCCGGCGTCACTGCGGCGGGGCTGGAAAACGGTGTGGCGGGCGTGCTGCCGCTCGACCGCGAGGCGGCATCCTCGCTGTCGTCGCCGCAGGCCGCCAGCGTGAGACCGATCGTGAGGGCGCTTAACGCGAGACCAGCGCGTGACAGCAGCCGCCCAGACACGGATACCTCCAGGTCCCCGATCGATGGACCACGACTGAGCCGTGGGCATTGGGTCTTCCGGAGATTATGGCGATCGGGTGCGACAGCACGGGACCCGATTGCTCACGATTTTCGGTGGACCGCGTCGTACACCTGGCGCTTCTGTGCGCCGGTCTTGGTCGCCACTGCGGCGATCGCATCCTTCCGCGGTGTGCCGGCAGCCTCAAGCTCGGCAACTTGTCCGGCGAGAGCGGCCGGATCGGTGTCGGCGGTTGCATGACGGGAGGTGGCCCCGGCGACGACGAGAGTTATCTCACCGCGTACCCCGTCAGCCGCCCATTCGGCCAGTTCGTCCAATGGCCCGCGGCGCACCTGCTCGTACCTTTTCGTGAGCTCGCGGCAGACGACGGCGGCGCGGTCGGCCCCGAACGCGTCCCGCAGCGCAGCCAAGGTCGCCGCGAGCCGGTGCGGTGCTTCGAAGAACACCAAGGTCCGCGGCTCGCTCGCAAGCTCGCGCAGGCGGGTTGCCCGTTCGCCGGTCTTGCGTGGCAGGAATCCCTCGAAACAGAAACGGTCGACGGGCAGCCCGGACAGGACAAGTGCGGTGAGCACGGCCGAGGGGCCTGGGACCGCGGTCACTCGGATGCCCGCGTCGATCGCGGCGGCGACCAACCGGTAGCCGGGGTCGGACACGGACGGCATGCCGGCGTCGGTGACGAGCACCACGCGCGCTCCCGCCTCCATGGCCTGCACCAGCTCCGGCGTCCGTGCCGCCTCGTTTGCGTCGTAGTACGAGACGATCCGCGCCGGCGTCTGCACCTCGAGGGCCGATATCAGCCGCCGCAGCCTCCTGGTGTCCTCGGCGGCGATCACATCTGCCGAGGCGAGCTCATCCGCCAGCCGGGCAGGCGCGTCCGCGAGGTCCCCGATCGGGGTCCCTGCCAGCACCAGCATGCCCTCGTCCGCCACTCCGCCATTCTTGCGGCACCGTGACCTCTGATGGCGGTTGGTCGCCGCCGAACACCATCCGCCCCGGTATGGCTTGCCGTTCCAACCGATCGGCGGTGGTCTGCAACCGTCTGCTCCGTACGATGGCCGCGTGGCGACGACGGAGCTGCGTACGGCAGCAACCGCGGTGACTCCGCGAGGCGCCGCGGCCGGCGGCCGAGCCAGCCGCGGCGTTCCGTCGCTGCGCCAGCGGATGGTCCCAACCCCGTCGCCGGGACTGGCCGGATGGCTCGGCCCGATCGGCGTGGCCCTCGTTGCCGGTGTCCTGCGCTTCTACCGGCTGGGCAGTCCGCACGCGTTCGTCTTCGACGAGACCTACTACGCGAAGGACGCCTGGTCGCTGCTGCGGCACGGCGTCGAGGTGGACTACGTCAAGAACGCCAACCAGTTGATCCTCGACGGCAAAGAAAACGTCTTCAGCGGAAGTCCCGCTTTCGTGGTCCACCCACCCGCCGGGAAATGGATCATCTCGGTGGGCGAGCAGATGTTCGGTCTCGACCCCTTTGGGTGGCGATTCGCCGTCGCCCTCCTTGGCACGCTCTCGGTGCTGATGATCGCCCGGATCGCGCGGCGGCTGACCGGATCGACGCTGCTTGGCTGCACAGCCGGTCTGCTGCTCGCGGTGGATGGGCTGCACTTCGTGATGAGCCGCACGTCGCTGCTCGACCTGATCCTGATGTTCTTTGTGCTCGCGGCGTTCGGCTGTTTGCTCATCGACAGGGACCGGGCGCGAGAGCGGCTTGCCATAGTCGCGGAGCGCCATGGCGGATCGCTGGCGAACGTGGCCGGCGAGTTCGGTCCCCGGCTTGGCTGGCGGCCGTGGCGGCTGCTTGCGGGTGTCTGCCTCGGGCTGGCGACGGCGACGAAGTGGAGCGGCGTCTACGCGATCGTCGTCTTCGGCATCCTGACCTTCCTCTGGGACGTCGGGGCGCGGCGGGCGGTGGGGATCCGCTCTCCACTACGCGGCGCGCTCCTGAAGGATGCATTGCCTGCGCTGGGCGCGATCGTCGGCGTCGCAGTCGTGGTGTACGCCGCCTCATGGACCGGCTGGTTCGTCACCGACGACGGCTATGACCGGCACTGGGCTGAGGGCCGCGGAACGAGCTGGCCGTTCGTGCCAGACGCCGTCCGCAGCCTGTGGCACTACCACTCGGAGGCATACAACTTCCACACCGGGCTCAAACGGACGAAGAGCCCACACCCCTACATGTCCAGCCCGTGGGGCTGGCTGGTGGTTGCGCGCCCCGTCTCGTACTACTACGTCAGCCTGAAAAGCGGCCAGCAAGGATGCGCCGCCAACAGTTGCTCGAGCGCCGTGCTGGCGCTAGGCACACCAGCGCTTTGGTGGCTCAGCCTGGGTGCGCTCGTCTTCTGCGTCTGGCTGTGGATCGTCCGTCGGGACTGGCGAGCCGGCGGGATACTCGCTGGCGTCGCCGCGACCTACCTGCCGTGGTTTCACTACACGGAACGGACGATCTTCTATTTCTATGCGGTGGCGGCGGTGCCGTTCCTCGTCCTCGCGGTGACACTCCTGCTGGGGTACATCCTCGGCCCTGCCGATGCGCCTCCCCGCCGCCGAGCGATAGGAGCCGGTATCGCCGGTGGAATCGTCCTGGTCATCGTCGTGACGTTCGTCTACTTCTATCCGATCTACAGCGCGCAGGTGATCCCGTACTCCGAGTGGCATAGCCGGATGTGGTTCCAAAGCTGGATCTGAGGACTGGCAACCGCGAAAGGCAGGCTGGTCGCGCGCGAATAGCAGCGGTCCCGGCGCGCGAATCACCGCTGTTCCCGTCAGTAATTCGCGCCGGCTCAGAGCCTGATGAGTGGAAGATCCCTTTTGGCGGCTCACCCGGAGGCAACCCGCGCGAATTACCGTCATCGGGACGGCAGTGCTTCGCGCGCAGTCCGCCAGCCCCCGCGCCAAACCCGGACCTCCCGGATATTCCGTACGCCGCCCGCGCGAATGACCGCGGTCAGCGCCGGCAATTCGCGCGATCTCACCCACGCTGCCGCACGCGCCGTCCAATCACCCCGCGGGCGTCCTCGTCTCTGACCCGGCCGCGTTGACAAAGCACCCAACTATGCGGGCGGGATGAACCGGTAGCCCAGGCCCCGGACCGTCTGGATGACCCTGGGGTGGTGGGGATCGTCGCCGAGCCGTTCCCGCAGCCTTCGGACGTGGACGGTGATGGTGTTCGAGCGCTGCTGGTCGCCACCCCAAAGGCGGGCGCTGATCTCATCGCGGGTGACAAGACGCTCGGCCCGGGACATCAGCAGATGGAGCAGCTTGAACTCCCGCAGCGGCAGGTAGATCGGCACATCGTGCAGCCGCACCTCAAACGAGGCCGGGTTAAGAGTGATCGGACCACAGACAATGCTGCGGTCATCACCGGCACGGGCGAGATTGAGCAGCTGGGTCACCTCGTAGGCACCGTAAGGGCGGTTGATGCACGCGCTCGCGCCCGCGCCGAGCGCCCGCACGGTCGCCTGCGCGTCATCGGGACCGACGCCGAGGACGATCGGGAGGGTAGAGCCCTGGCGCCGCAGTGTCTCCACGATCGTCGGGCCGTCGACGAGCGGCAGCGCGGCCGCGACGAGGACCGCGTCGGGCGATACGGATCCGATCCGCAGGAGCGCGTCCGCGCCGTCGGCGCTATGGACGACCGTCACGAGGCGATCGGCGAGCTGAGCGGAGAGGCGGTGTACGACGTCGGCGTCCGGGTCGGCGACGAGCAGGATGAAGCCGAGTGTCGGTTCAACCAGCTCAAGTGTGGGTTGCGGGCCGGGCGGACGACCCTCATTGATCACGTTGCGTTTTGCCCGGTGCCCCATGTCGGGCTGAGCGGACATCCCCTGTCACCCAAACCGGCCAGAGATGTAATCCTCAGTCCGCTTGTCCACCGGGTTACTGAAGATCTTGCGAGTCTCGTCGTACTCAACCGGGAATCCGTAACGGACACCGTCCTGGTCGACCGCGGCGGTGAAGAAGATAGTCCGGTCTGACACCCGCGCAGCCTGTTGCATGTTGTGAGTGACGATCACGATCGTGTAATGGCTCATCAGCTGTTGCATCAGGTCTTCGATCTTCGCGGTGGCGATCGGGTCGAGCGCCGAACACGGCTCGTCCATGAGGATCACGTCCGGCTTGACCGCGATGGCTCGGGCGATGCACAGCCGCTGCTGTTGACCGCCGGACAGCGCAAACGCACTCTTCTTGAGCTTGTCCTTGACCTCGTCCCACAGCGCTGCATCGACAAGGGCCGCTTCAACGATGTCGTCGAGCTTCCCCTTTATGCCGTTCACACGCGGCCCATAGGCGACGTTGTCGTAGACAGACTTCGGGAACGGGTTCGGCTTCTGGAACACCATGCCGATCCGGCGGCGTACCTCGATCGGATCGACACCGTTCCCGTAGATGTCCTCACCGTGATAGCTGACCTTGCCAACGACTCTCGCATCGGGGATGAGGTCGTTCATCCGGTTGAAGCAGCGCAAGACCGTGCTCTTGCCGCAGCCGGACGGCCCGATCATCGCGGTGATCTGGCGACTCCCGATGTCCATCGTGACGTTGCGTACAGCGTGGTGGTTGCCGTACCAAATGTGAAGGTCAGAGACCTCGAAGACGAGATCGTCAAGACCCGGCGGCTCCCGCTGCGCTGCGACATCCGGCTCGCTCTCGGGTGACTCCCCAGCGCGGGCCGTACGAATGGCGACGGGTGCGGATGCGACGTCGTGCATATCTCCTGCCTCGTTGCCGTCAGGCTGGTCGTCGACTTGCTCGGACATCGTCAGCGTTCCTTGATGGTGAAACGGCTTGCAATCAGCCGCGCGATCAGGGTGAACAACAGCACGATCACCACGAGGGTCAAAGCCGCGCCCCAGGCTCGAGCCTGGCCGCCGGGGAACGGCTGCTGCGCATTGCGGAAGATCTGCGCGGGCAGCGCTGTGTTAGGGCCGGAGAGGCTGGTATTGACCTTGTACGCAATCCCGATGGTTGCGATGAGGGGCGCGGTCTCACCGGCGGCGCGGGCGATCGCGAGCATCGCGCCGCTGACGATGCCGGAAAGCGCGGCGGGCAGGACAACGGTGAGCGTTGTCCGCCAGCGACGGGCCCCCAAAGCTAGGCTGCCTTGGCGCAGCTCGTCGGGGACGAGCCTGAGGATCTCCTCGGTGCTGCGGATGACAATGGGAAGCATCAGGCAAGCGAGCGCGAGTGCGCCGGCGAAGCCGGACTGCTCCTTGGTCCTGGTGACCCAGACGACGTAGATGAATAGCCCCATGACGATGGACGGAACGCCTGTCATCACGTCTGACATCGTGCGGATCACTCGCGCGAGCGGCTTCTCCTTGCCGTACTCGTTCAAATAGATCGCGCCGAGCACGCCGAGCGGTATGGCGAGCAACGCAGCCATCCCGGTGATGATCAGCGTGCCGATGATCGCCGGCGCCATGCCAGGCCCGGCCCGGCGCACCTGCCGCGGGATGTCCTCGGTGAACCAATCCGCGCTGATGATTCCCGCGCCCTTCGACACGACGTAGAAACAGACGAGGCCGAGCGGAACGATCGCAAAGATGAAGGCCGCGACCATCATGACCGCCGAGGCTCGGTCCGCGAACTTGCGCCGCACGCTCAGTGAGGACCTGGTGAGACTCGTCGGGCCTGAGACCGAGGCGGGCATCCGGGTGGGCGTCGATGTCATAGGGCCCCCTTGAATCGAACCTCGGCATGGCGAACGATCACGCGGGCGAGCAGGTTCACCACCACGGTGATGACGAACAGCACCACTCCGAGGCCGATGAGCGCCGATCGATAGGTGCCTGAGGACTCGCCGAAGTTCCTGACGATCACCGCAGGCATTGCGTTACCAGAGGCGAAGAGGTTCGCCACCACCTGGGTCGACCCACCGATGGCGAGGGCGACTGCAATTGTCTCTCCCATCGCACGGCCGAGCCCGAGCATCACGGCACCGACCAGACCGCCGAAGCTGTGCGGGAAGACCGCACCTTTGATCATCTCCCACCGGGTGGCACCGAGCGCCAGCGCCGCCTGCTTCTCGGCCTCGGGCACAGTGGCGAACACCTCGCGCGAGATCGAGGTCACGATGGGGATGATCATGATCGCCAGGATCAGCCCGGCGGTCATAAAACTCTGCCCACTGTTGACCGGAACACCGAAGATCGACCTGAGGCCAGGTATCGAGTCGACGAGATCGTGCACCCGGTTATAGAGGGGCGTGATATTGGGTGCGACGACCAGGATTGCCCACAGTCCGAAGACGACCGACGGGATAGCTGCGAGCAGATCCATGATCGTGGTGATCCCCCCACGTATCCGCCGGGGGGCCAGCTCGGTGGTGAAGAGTGCGATCCCGATCGAGATCGGCACAGCGACGAAGAGGGCGACGGCTGACACGACAAGCGTGCCGTAGACGAACGCGAGTGCGCCGAACTCGGGGGTCTTGGGGCCACTCGGTCCGTCCGGATCGTTTGGTATCCACTTGTTGTCGGTGATGAAGCCGATGCCCGCCTCCCGCAAGGCGGGCCACGCCTCCTTGGTCGTCGTCACGAGGATCAGCGCGAGGATCGCCAGGACGCCAAGCCCGGCGATCACGCAGATCAACCAGAAGGAGCGGTCGCCCCATCGGCCCCGCCCAGTTGTGGCGAGCCTGTTGCTGGGCTCACGGGTCATCTGCGACACGGTCGGATCCTCACTTTGAGCTTCACCTTTGAGCTAACGCTCAACCGCAGACTGCCCGGCGGAGTCGCCTGCGGTCCAGGGCAGGCTCTTGGGGCGGGATCATGGTGATCCCGCCCCGCGGGCCTGCTCCCTCCTGGTCAGGGTCAGCCAGCGCCTTCGATCTTGTCGAGCTGGGCCAGCGCCTTCTGCTTGAGCGAGTCTGGCAGCCCGGAGAAGTTCACGCCTTCGGCCAGCGCCTGTCCGTCCGTCAGGACGTAGGTCACGAATCCCTTGACCGCCTTCCCCTTGTTCGTGTCGTCGTATTTCGTCCTGACGAGGATGTAGGTCGGAGCGGTGATCGGGTAAACGCCGGCGCCCGGAGCGTTCAACGGGTTGTAGGTCAGGTCGTCCTTGACCTCCGCCCCTGCCAACGCCGCCTGCGCACCGTCAAGAGTAGGCCCGACGAAGCTGCCGTCCTTGTTCTTGATGGAGGCGAAGGTGAGCCCGCTCTCCTTAGCGTCGCTGAGATCGACGTAGCCGATCGCACCCTTGGTCTGCTTGACGAGCTGGGCCACGCCCGCGTTCTTCTCGCCGCCCTGGGTGTCAGCCGGCCACGCGACCTCGTCACCGGTTCCCAGCTTCCAGACACCGTTCGACGCGGCATCGAGGTACTTGGTGAAGTTGTTCGTCGTTCCCGAACCATCGGACCGGTGCGCCACCGTGATGGCCGTCGACGGGAGGGTGACGCCGGAGTTGTCGGCCGCGATCTTGGGGTCGTTCCATTTCTTGATGTCGCGCTGGAAGATTCCGGCGAGTGTCTCGGGGCTCAGCTTGAGTTCGCTGACGTCGGACAGGTTGTAGGAGATGGTGATCGGCGCTGCGACGGTCGGGACGTAGAGGAAGGAACCCGCAGTCGGGCCGTCTCCCTCCTTCACCAGGCTGTCTGATCCGGCGAAGTCGGTGATCCCCTGGCCAAATTCCTCTTTACCGGTCCCCGAACCGACCGCGTTGTACGTGACGTTGAGGTTCGGTGCCACGTCTGCGAACTTCTCGATCACGGCCTGGTAGAAGGCGTCGGGGAAAGTGGCCCCCGAGGCCTTGAGGTCGCCGGAGAGGCTGCCGTAGTCGATGCCGCCCGCACCGGTCGGACTGCTGGTACTACCAGCCGTACTGTCGTCGTCATCGCCTCCGCACGCGCTGAGCGCGAGGGCGAGCGCGCTAGCGATCACTAGCGACTTCAGGAGTGCCCGCTTCATGTCGATGTCGTCCTCGACCTTCTGGTCAGCCGGCGGCTCATCGACCGCCGGACCCTGACTCATAGCGATTGAGCCCCCGGCGATACCACCGGGTGCCAACCCACGATCCAAGGGGCGCTCATTGAGTTAAGTGGGTCAACAAGGTGAACGGAGAATGAAGCCGGGACGCCATCTCTGTGACGCAACCCGTGACCGTCCCGTTACTTCGCCGGCGACCGGGGCCTAAAGCCAACCGTGTTGCTCAGCGTGGATGACCGCCTCGACGCGGTTGCGGGTGCCGGTCTTTGCGATTGCCGAGGAGAGGTAGTTCCTCACCGTCCCTTCGGAAAGATAGAGCTTCCTCGCGATGTCCGCGACGGTGGCCCCACCCCTGGCGGCCGCGAGCACGTCTTGTTCCCTTCCGGTGAGCGGATTGGCGCCGCCTGCGAGCGACTCCGCGGCGAGCACCGGGTCGACGACGCGCTCCCCAGAAGCCACCCGGCGTATCGCATCGGCGAGCTGTTCGGGCGGCGCGTCTTTGACCATGAAGCCGAGGGCGCCGGCCTCCATGGCCCGCCGGAGGTAGCCCGGGCGGCCGAAGGTGGTGAGGATGAGGACGCGGCACGACGGTACGGCGGTGTGGAGGGCTGCGGTCGCGGCCAGGCCATCTAACCCAGGCATCTCCACGTCGACGAGCGCCACCTCGGCACCCGATTCCCTGGCCGCGGGCACGAGCTCGTCACCGCGACCCACCTCGGCGACGACCTCGATGTCGCCCTCGAGGGTCAGCAGTGCCGCGAGCGCGCCACGGACCAGATGCTGGTCGTCGGCGAGCAGGACCTTGATCACGTCGCCGGTGCCTCAACCCTGAGCCGGAAGGAGCTGGCCTGGTCCGGGTCGCTGTCCGCCTCGACCCTGGCTCCGAGCACGGCAGCCCTTTCCGCCAGACCGGTAAGGCCATGCCCTGAGCCAGCCTGGCGCTCGCCATTCTGACCGGCCCGCCAGTTCGCCGGCATCTCTGCCGCAACACCGTCGTTCACGATCTCGATCGCTCGTGGCTCGAGATTGATCCGGACGCGCTGCGCCCTGCTGTGGCGTACGACGTTCGTCACGCCCTCACGCACCACCCAGCCGAAAAGCTCGCGTAGCTCGCCAGGCACGGCGTCGACGGCATGCGGAATCTCGGCGCTGATTCCGGCGGCAGCGAGGACCTCGCGGGCGTTGGCGAGCTCGGTCGCGAGGCTGACCTCGCGATAGCCGGTCACCGCCGCGCGGACGTCGGCCAGTCCCTGCCGGGCGAGCCCGGCGACCTCGCTCATCTCGTCAGCGGCTCGGGCGGGATCCCTGTCGACCATCCGCTGCGCCAACTCGGCCTTGACGGCGATAGTGGTCAGCGAGTGGCCGAGCAGATCGTGCAAATCCCGCGCTATCCGCAACCGTTCGCTCTCCGTGGCGAGCCGGGCGACCTGCTCGCGCGCCTCGCGCAACTCCAAGTTTGAGCGGATGAGGCGAGTGAATCCCACCGCCGCGAGGCCAGCGAAACCAACGGATGCGCCACGCGCCCACTGCCAGCCCGTCACGTCCCAGGCAGGGATGTACTGGGGCACGATCACGATGAACGCGGTAATCCACGCGGTCACGGCGAGCGCGAGCGCAGTGGTTCGCAGCAAGGCGATGGTGACCAGGATGAACGGGACGGTGCCCAGTGCAGCTGGTCCGATCATCCCGGCAAGTGCGGCGGTGATCAGACCCATGGCGAGCGGGAGACCGGTGCGGTAGGCGCTTCTCTCCCGCGCCTGCGGCACGAGAAAGATATAGAGGACACAGAACACGACGATGAGCGCGATACCGACGACGCGCTCGAGCAGCGTCGGCTGGCGGAGCACCTCCCGCAGCGGCTCGATGAGAAGGAGCAGCCACACGCCGGCGAACATCCGCCACCGGCGCACCCGGTCGGCGGCGGTCATCGCCGATCCTGGCTCCACCTGGAACATCGCCATGGCCCTAGTGTCGCGTGTCGAAGGTCTTCTGAGGGCGGCTACGCCCGAGCGGTGGCGCGCTGGTAGCGGCTCATCGCGAGGCGAGCAAGGACGACAGTCCAGATGGCGATGACGGCGACGCCGTGCCAACCCACCCAGATGCCCTGCATCGCGTCGCGCGCGGCTTGTCCAGCCCAGTAGAGCGGTGAAGCCTCGGCAACTCGCAGGAACCAGCCGTTGTTGATCGAGAACCAGATGCCGCTTAGCAGCGACAAGAGCATGAAGAGCAAGCCGGTGATCTGTTGCATCGACTCACCGGTCGCCAGGTAGCCGATCAGCACGCCGAGCGCGGCCATGGGCGCCAGGCCGATGAGAATGGCCGCCCCAATGCCCAACCAGCGCAGCGGCGAGATGTTGGCGCTGTGGGTTAGGGCGCCTGCCGCCAGGATGAGGATCATCCCCGGAAGAGCGGTCGCATACCCGGTCAGGATCTTGGACATGATGTACGACCGCCCGGACAGTCCGGTCAGGCGCAGCTGCCGGTGCCAGCCAACCGCTCGCTCCATCGCGATCCGGCCGCCTGAGGTCATCACCGCAGCCATCGCGCCATAGAGGGCCATGCTCGTCATGTAGTACGCGGCGAGGGTCACCGCGCCCGCCCGCTGCCCCTTGTTC
>JBKPTD010000137.1:0-14628 GCA_046735375.1 Actinomycetota bacterium
CGGCGGCGACAGCCATCGCGCCCACCAACCGGCTCCGCGTCCAGAACGTGTGCATCTGCTCCTCCTAGGTTGCCGTCGACACGGTGCGCGCCGACCACAAGCCAGCCAACACCGACCTGGGCCGAACAACCCTTACGATCCGGTGACCCGTCACGTGCATGCTGGGTCAGTACGGTCAAGCCCGCCCGGCCGACATCTAGCCGCGGTGAAGCCTGGCTCCTGTCGAGCTCGGCGCGTCACGGACGTCCACGACATGGTGCAGATAGACGACAGCCGGCTCCAGCCAAGGCCGGATGGCCGATGATGACAGGACGCGCTACTCGCCGCTGCAACCCAATGGCCCGACCAAGGCCTGCCTCACAATCCACGGGGTTGGTTGATCGCCGTCGCCTCTCGCCGGCTGATTGACATCGTCCGCACAGACCAGGCGCGGCGCGACCGCGAAGACCTAGCCGCCGCCCGCGAACTCACGCCAGCCGCCGAATCGTCCAGCGAGGACGACTCGCTGGCACTGCTGTTCCTCTGCTGCCATCCCGTACTCACGCCAAGCTCGGCGATTCCGCTCACCCTGCGCGCGGTCGGCGGTCTGACTACCGCCGAGATCGCCACCGCATTTCTGGTCCCTGAAGACACCATGGCCAAACGCATCAGCCGTGCCAAGCAGCGCATCAAGACCTCGGGGATACCGTTCCGGATGCCTACCCAGGCCGAGTGGACCGAGCGGCTGCGCACCGTGCTGCACCGGCTCTATCTCATCTTCAACGAGGGATACGCCGCCAGCACCGGCCCGCGTGTGGCCCGCGTCGAACTGTCCGCTGAGGCTATCCGGCTCACCCGCGCCTTGCGCGCAGCGCTGCCCGACGACGCCGAGGTGGCCCCGAGGTGGCCGGCCTGCTCGCCCTCATGCTCCTCACCGAGGCCCGCCGCCCCGCCCGTACCGGACGGCATGGCGAACTCGTATCACTCGCCGAGCAAGATCGGGCTCAATGGGATAGGGCGCTCGTCACCGAGGGTGTTGCCCTGCTGCACGCGGTCCTGCCTCGGCGAGCGATCGGCGAGTACCAACTGCAGGCCGCGATCGCCGCCATCCACGACGAAGCCCCGACCGCCGACCAGACTGACTGGCCACAGATCCTGGTTCTCTATGGCCTGCTCGAGCACATGACTGGCAACCCGATGGCCACGCTCAACCGCGCCATCGCGCTCGCAATGGTCCAAGGCTCAGCAGCGGGCCTGGCTGCGCTTGCAGGCCTCGATACCCGACTGGCGGACCACCACCCGACTCGACGCCGTGCGGGCGCACCTGCTCGAGATGGCAGGCGACACCGACAGCGCGGTCGCACACTACCTGCGGGCCGCCGGAAAGACGAGGAGCATTGCCGAGCGCAACTACCTCATGGCCAAAGCCGCACGCCTGGCCACAGCCCACACGGGCTGACCTAGGTTGGCCACTCGATCGTCTCGAGGAACTTCTCCACGGCGACAACCAGTTGGCCCAGCACCTCGATCGAATCGGAAAGCTCGCCCGGTACGTACATGCCGTGGTCAGCATCCTCGACCGTGAGCACATGCGGCGATAGCCGATAGGCCAGAGTGCTGTCCCAGGCAGGATCGGCGGTCCCGCCCACCAGCAGGTACGGCGCGGTCGCCCGCTCCAGTGCGGCTACCACCCACGGAACGGTCAGCAACGGCGTGAGCCAGACCGCCGGCAATGATCGCTCAGCGGCCAACCCGGCCGCGTTCGTACCCAACGATTTGCCGATCAACAACGGGGTGCCACCGATCGTGTCGAGCAGCGGCGCGACCTCGTTCTGCACCCACGCCTCGACCTCCGGCTCGAACGGCTGCGGCGGCTCCTGCGACCAGTCGTACCTATGCACCGTCGCCCCTCGCCGCTCAGCGACGTCGCCGCAGTACATCAGCAAAGGCGCAGACGGCCCGTACATCCGACCGGGGATCACCACAGCATCAGCCATACCGGCGACCCTACGGGAGGGAAGTGATCTCCCCGACGACGACCGCCCTCACCTGCGACGTGGTTAGTCGACCGGCCTAAGGAGCGGCCGCAAGGCGTCCAGCACAGCAATGTCGTCGATCGTGGACGGCACCGGCTCCTCCTTGCCGGCCGCGATGCTGCGCATGGTCTTGCGAAGGATCTTGCCCGACCGGGTCTTGGGCAGCGCCGGCACGATGTCGATGTCGCGGAAGGCGGCGACGGGGCCTACCTGATCGCGAACCAGCTGAATCAGCTCCACCTCTAGCGTGCTGTCGTCGATGTCGGTGCCAGCCTTGAGCACCACGAAACCACGCGGACGCTGACCCTTGAGCTCGTCGTGGATACCGATCACCGCGCATTCGGCCACCGCGGGATGGCTCGCCAAAACCTGTTCCAGCGCTCCCGTGGACAGCCGGTGACCGGCGACATTGATCACGTCGTCGATCCGGCCCATCACATGCAGATAGCCGTCGGCGTCCCGCTGTCCGCCGTCGCCGGTGACGTAGTAGCCGGGATACCGCGAGAGGTACGAGGACACGAAACGCTGATCGTCGCCCCACAGTGTCGGCAGACAGCCAGGCGGCAGCGGAAGCCCGATCGCGATCTCCCCGTCCACGCCTCGCGCCACCTCTGCGCCGGCCTGATCCAGTAACCGCACGTCATAGCCGGGCACCGGGAAGGTTGCAGATCCGGGCTTGGTCGGCACCGGCTCCAGACCCATCAGGTTCGCCGCGATCGGCCACCCGGTTTCGGTTTGCCACCAGTGGTCGATGACCGGGATGCCGAGCTGATCCCTGGCCCACTGATAGGTCTCCGGGTCGAGCCGTTCGCCGGCCAGGAACAGGTACCGAAGGCCCGACAGGTCGTACTCCCGTAGCCGCTCACCGGCCGGGTCTTCCCGGCGAATCGCCCGGAACGCGGTAGGGGCCGTGAACAGCATCTTCACGTCGTGCTCGGAGATCACTCGCCAGAACGCGCCCGCATCCGGGGTTCCCACGGGCTTACCCTCGTACAGCACCGTCGTGCAGCCGGTGAGCAGCGGGGCGTAGACGATGTAGGAGTGCCCGACGACCCAGCCGATGTCCGAGGCCGCCCAATAGACCTCCCCCGGATGGGCGTCGTAGATGTACTCCATGCTCCAGCGCAGCGCTACGGCATGTCCGCCGTTGTCGCGGACCACACCCTTCGGCTTCGCGGTGGTACCCGAGGTGTAGAGGATGTACAGCGGGTCGGTGGCGGACACGGGCACGCAGTCGGCCGGCTCAGCGTCGGCGATCGCCTCCGCCCAGTCCACGTCGCGGTCGGCGATCAGCGTGGCTGTCGCCTGAGGACGCTGCAGGATCACGCAGGCCTGCGGCTTGTGGTCAGACAGCTCGATCGCCCGATCGAGGATCGGCTTGTACTCCACGACACGCGCGACCTCGATCCCACACGAGGCCGACACGATCACTTTGGGTTCGGCGTCATCGATGCGCAGCGCCAGCTCGTTCGCGGCAAATCCTCCGAACACGACGGAGTGCACCGCGCCGATGCGAGCACAGGCCAGCATCGCCACCAACGCCTCGGGCACCATCGGCATGTAGATGACCACGCGGTCACCGGCAGCCACACCTAGGCCACGCAGCACACCCGCGAACCGGGCAACCTCATCCAACAGCTCCCGATAGGTGAGAGTCCGCTTGGTCGCGGTCACGGGGCTGTCGTAGATCACGGCCGCCTGGTCGGCCCGTCCCGCGGCTACGTGCCGGTCGAGTGCGTTGAAGCAGGTGTTGAGTACGCCGTCGGTGAACCAGCGGTAGAACGGCTCCTTCGAGGCGTCAAGGACGACCGACGGCTGCCGGTACCAGTCGATCGCTTTCGCAGCATCGCCCCAGAACCCATCCGGATCCGTGACACTTCGACGAAACGCCTCTGCATAGCGGCCCATGAAGCACCTCCCCGTTTACCGCTTGACCAACGGCCAGACGACCACCATCTCGCCTAGGAGCCTCCCGCGAGACCCTCCCGGCGAGAGAACGCTCGACATTGATGATGCCGAAAATGCGAGCGGAATATGCGACTCCGCTCAGCGACGAAGGCCAGACCGGCGCTCGGAATCGTCTGAGCAGTGCACCCCGATGATCCAGTAACTAGACCATCGCCGGGGAAAGCCGGGGGAAGGGCCGGGGACGCTACGGTTCAACCTCGACGCCGCGCTCGGTGCCGGCGGAGGCGGCCAGCACAACGGCGAGCTTGTCCAGGCATCGGTCCAGCCCGCTGTGCGACATGTCCCGTGCCTGGGACGTCGTGTAGCCGGGCTCAGTGATGCTCAGCTCGGTGCCACCCTCGGCGGTGGGTGCGAAGGTCACCACGTGTGGCACCACATCGGGTACGCCGGGTGGGATGCCCGCGTCGCCGGGGTTGATCGTGGTACCTGCCTCGTCGGCGAACCGCACGACGTACTCCAACCGGGCCATCGGCGCGACCACGCTGTAGCTCCAGGTGGTGTACGTCCGGCCGCCGCCGTACTGCGCCGGGGGCTTGCATGGCGAGCAAGCTCACGCCGCCGGCGCGCACGTCCATCCGCGCGAGTGGGCAGGTGAGCCCTTCCGGTCCCCACCACCGGCGAATCACCTCGGGCTCCGTCCAGGCGGCCCATACCGCCCCGACCGGCACCGGATACGTACGGCGGGCGATGACGTCCAACGTCTGCGGGGCACTGGGTGACATGCCGGCATGGTATTTCGGATCCGGAATGACCACGCCCGGCGCCTTCTGGTGCCGCGGAGCTAGCTGGCGAGGGCATTCAGCCGGTGCATGTCCTCACGCAGTGTCGCGTACAGCGACCGATAGACCTCGTAGGTCTCCTCGTAGACGCCGACATGCTTCGGCTCGGGTTCGGCGGTCTCGTCAAGGGTTCGGATCACCGATGTGGCCTCACCCACGTCCGCGAAGGTTCCGGCCGCAACGTGGCCGAGCAAGGCCGCGCCATATGCTGCGCCCTCGTCGGCCGCGAGCTGGTGAACTGTCGCGCCATAGATGTCTGCCTGGAGCTGCCGCCAGAGAGGTGATCTCGCCCCTCCCCCGATAGCCCGGATCTCCATGGGCTCATGACCAAGCCCGCGCATGATCTCCAGGCCATCGCGGAGGCTGAACAGCACGCCCTCCATGACGGCCCGGGTCATGTGGCCGCGGGTATGCCGCGCCGTCAAGCCGAGGAACGCCCCGTTCGCGTGCGGGTCGAGGTGTGGCGTGCGTTCACCGGTCAGGTAAGGCAGGAACACCAGGCCATCGCTACCCGCCGGCACGCCCTCGGCCTCGCCAACCAGTTGGTCGTACCCGATGCCTGTTTGTTCGCGCCACCACCGCAAGGACCCACCGGCCGACAATGTGACAGCGAGCAAGCAATAACGGCCCGGCACCGAATGAGCGAAGGTGTGGATCCGGCCCGAGGGGTCGACGGCGGCATCGTCCGCGTGACTGAAGAGCACCCCGCTTGTCCCGATTGAACTCGACATCAACCCGGTCCGGGTGATGGCAGTGCCGATTGCCGCCGCCGCGTTGTCACCCGCGCCGGCTGCCACGGGAAGGTCGGGCGACAACCCGAGATCGAAGGCGACCGTGTCCATCACGGCGCCCGCCGGCTGCGGGCTTTCGAAGACGGGCGGCAGCCATTCCACTGGCAACTCAAGGGAATCGAGCAGCTCCCGGGACCAGGTCCGCCGCCGAAGGTCGAGGAAAAGCGTGCCGGCCGCGTCGGATACGTCGGTCGCGAACTGGCCCGTCAGGCGCCAACGGATGTAATCCTTGGGCAGCAGCACCGCGGCCACGCGGTCGAAGTTGGCCGGTTCCTCGTCACGCAGCCAGAGCACCTTCGGAGCCTGGAATCCGGTCAGGGCGGGGTTGCCGGTGATCTGGACCAGACGGCTGGCTCCGATGCGGTCGGTGATCTCCTCGCATTGTGTACCGGTCCGCTGGTCGTTCCATAGCAGCGCCGGCCGGATCACCTCGCCGCGGGAGTCGAGGAAGACCGACCCGTGCATCTGTCCCGTGAGACCAATCCCGACAAGCTCTCGGTCGGCCTTCCGGCATTCGCGGGAGACCGCGGCGAGCACGTTGCGTGTCGCTCGCCACCAGTCGGCAGGATCCTGCTCGGTCCACTGCGGCCGGGGCGTGAGAAGGGGGTAGTCCGACGTACCGGCGGCAACGAGGTTCCCCGCCTCATCGAGCGCGACTGCGCGGGCGCCGGTTGTTCCCACATCGACGCCGATCGCCACGTTCATATCGGGGTCTCCTCATCGCCCGCGTTCGCTGGAGCACGATTCCAGTCGCCGACGCCGCTCCTGCGGGACACTGCCACCAGGACAGCCGGCTGATGCCCGCGATTGTGTAGCGCCTGCGGGGCCAGTCCGTCTAGCCAGAAGAGGGTTCCGGTACCCAACCGACAGCGAACACCGCCGTCAAACTCGATGTCGAGCTCGCCGCAGTCGACCTCGAGGAGCGCACCGCGCCAGACAGTCGGCTCATAACCCAGGCGATCGCCCGGCGGGAGCACCACAACCCGTACCTCAAGCCAAGGGGGCAAGGGCCGGCCGAGCAGGTCGAGCCGCTCGCCGCCGCCGGCGGGCCCGGTCATTGTTTCGGCTCAGAGTCGGCCCACGCGGGCGGGAGTCCGAACGCCGGGAACGTGCGGGCATCGAAGGTCGTGATCTCGATCCGCCGGCCGCTCTCGATCCGCAGCACGTCCAGGGTCGTCGCCATGAAGTCCGACTCACCGGGGGCGCGGACATAGTTGGCGACAGCTGGCAGTCCATTAGCCCGAGTCGGCACCAACCGCCAGTCGCCGGGGTTGTCGACCCCGAACAGCTCGACAAAGAACGCGGCCACTGCGGGTCGGCCCTCGAAACGAGCCTGAGTCGGCGGCATGCTGAAGCGGATGTCGTCCCCGAGCAGCTCGATCACCGCCGCGGCATCCGCTCGGGCATGCGCGTCCATGTAGCGCTGGACGACCAGCCGCTCCTCTCTGGTGGGCGGTACCACCGGCGCCCATGCGAGCCGTCCCGCTTGACCCAGCTCCCGCAAGCGCGCACGGGCCCGTTGCAGCGCACTGTTGACGGCGGCGACGCTGCCATCGAGGGCCTCTGCCGTCTCGCTCGCAGACCAGCCCAACACATCCCGCAGGATCAGGACTGCCCGCTGAGTGGGAGATAGATGCTGGACCGCGGCCAGGAACGCCAGCTCGATCGTCTCCTTGGCCACCACCGCGGCCTCCGGTTCCTCACTACCCGGCACCTCATCCTCCAGTAGGCGATCCGGAAACGGCTGGAGCCACGGCACCTCATCGAACGAGGGCGCCTGCCCGGACCCGGACGGCGCATCCACGACCCTGACCCGCCGCCGCGTGCGCTTGACCGCGTCTAGGCAGGCGTTCGTCGCGATCCGGTACAGCCACGCCCGCAGGCTCGACCGTCCCTCGAAGCCGGAGCGGGCCCGCCACGCGCGCAGGAGTGTTTCCTGCACCAGGTCCTCGGCGTCCTCGAGGTTGCCGACCATCCGGTAACAATGCACCCGCAACTCCCGCCGGTACGGCTCGGCCAGGGACGAGAACGCATCGGCGCCGCCCGTCCGCACGGCCGACACCACCGCGGGCTCCTCGGCTGTGCCTACTACCTCATCCGTCGCAGCCATACCAATCGCCTCCATCCACGCCTCATGGCCGGGGCCACACACAATGAGACGACGTAGAAGCCAACACTCATCGCCGGAGTGTGGCGAGCATCCAGGAGTGGGTACGCGTACAGGTCTGGAGCGCAGTCAGCCCGTCCGGTCACTCTGTGGCCGGCGAGCCTGGTTCGCTTGACGGATCACCGCCCAGGCGTCCGCCACCGGACCCACGTGTCCGAGCTTGTCGGGGTTGATCACTGCCCGGATCGTCTGGATCTGGCCGTCGAGTATGTCGAGTTCCAAGGTGTTAACGACTTTGCCGTCCCGGTCTCGGAAGATCGCGCCGGGCCGGCCGTTCAGTTCATGTCGTTCCACGACGCCGCCGATGTGGGCGAAAGGCGCGAAGATCGCGGCGAGCACCCTGGCCACGTTGTCGGCGCCGATGATCTGCTTCCATTGCGGGGCTTTGCCACCGCTGTCGCCGATGATCTGAACGTCGGCGGCGAGAAGCTCCCGCAGCCTGTCGACGTCGCCCTCCCTGAAGGCGTCGAAGAATCGCTCGGCGAGTTCCTCGCGCTCCCTTCGGTCGGCCTCGAACCGGGGCTTGCCCGCGTCCATGTGACGGCGCGCCCGAACCGCGAGCTGGCGGCACGCCGCCTCCGATCGCCCTACCGCGGACGCGACCTCAGGAAAGCCAAACCCGAACACGTCGCGCAGCACGAAGACCGCGCGCTCGAGCGGACTAAGCCGCTCGAGCAGCAAGAGGGCTGCCGTCGACAACGAGTCGGCCAGCTCCGCCGAGCGCTCCGGGTCCTCGTACGGGTCGGTGAGCAGTGGTTCGGGAAACCACATCCCGACGTACTCCTCCCGCCGGACCCGCGCCGAGCGCAATACGTCGATCGAGATTCGGGTCACAACAGCCGAGAGGAACGCCTTCGTCGACGTGGGTTGCGTCGGGGAGGCCTCGTAACGTAGCCAGGTCTCCTGGACCGCGTCCTCCGCCTCGCTCACGCTGCCGAGGATCCGATAAGCGATCGCGAACAGCAGCGACCGCTGCTCCTGGAACTCCTCGGCCCGGGTCACACCAGCCCTTCCTTGAATCCCTGACGCCACGACGGGTAGCGCAACTCCCAGCCGAGTTCCCGCTTGGCCTTGGCGTTGGAGAAGCCGCGCCCCTCGGTCATCATCGTCACCGCCACGTTCCCGGCCAACATCCTCGCCAGGAACGTGGGAACCCGCATCGGTGGCTTTGCGCCCACGGACGCTGCCAGGTAGGGCAGCCACTCACTGGCCGGAGCCGGTTCGTCGTCAACGATGTTGAACACGCCCTTCGCGTTTTTCTCCACTGCCAGGACGGTAGCGCTCGCCGCGTCGTCGAGATGTACCCACGAAACGTAGCCAGTGCCGCCTCCGACGACGGGAAACTGCCGCTTGCGTACGAGCTCCAGCTGGTCGTCGATGGCGCCTGGCCCGTAGAACGAGCCGTATCGCAGGACTGTGCCACCAGCCCTGAGGACGACCTCGTCGACGTGGCCGACCGCCGCCATCACCTCGTGCGCCGCCGTCCCCGCGAGCAGGTCCAGGGGGTCCTCCTCGGTCTTCACCCATCCGCCCTCGCGGATGCCGTTCCAGCTGGCGTAGCTCTGCGCGAAGAAGTGAGATACGCCAGTCGCCTCCGCGGCGGCCAGCAGGTGATCTGTCCCCTCGATGCGCAGCCGATTGGTGCCAGCGAACCAACGATCCATGTGCCTGAAACTCGGCTTGCCCGCGTGAACGGTATTGAGCGCGGTCATCTGGTGCACGATCGAGTCGGGCCGGGCTTTGGCCACTGCCTCACCAACCGACACCGCATCCAACCCGTCCATCACGACGGCAGCTGCGCCCAACTGCTCCAACAAGCCCAACTTGGCCGGGCTCGTCGTCGTTGCCGTCACCTGGTGCCCCCCAGCCACGAGCTGGGGAACCAGCCGCCTTCCCAGCACTCCCGTCCCGCCTGCAACGAATACCCGCACGACGATCACCTTCCTGATCTCGGAATCTGTCTCTGAGACCCGAGACGAGACAGCCCAACAGGCAGTGACATGGGGGAAGGCAAGCCACACTCAGGGGACTTTTGCGCTCACCGTCCCTGGCCGGCAGCCCGGTCAAGGCTGGTCATCGGCGGTTCCCGGCGACGTCTCTACCGGGCTTGCCCGGCATCGAGGCGCGGCGCGGCCGTGTCCTGCCTGCCAGCATGCGGACCACTGCGCCGCCGAGGACTGGCATGACCAGGTTGACCATGAGCGTGACGAGAACTCCGCTAATCACCAGCGCGCGCAGCGCGACTGGTAGTGAAGCGAGTTGCGTGCGGAAGAGGGTGAGCAAAGCCATCACCACGAGGAACGCAACGAACCACGCGGTGACCGTCGTAACCGCCGCGACCAGCCAGCGCCGCGGAGTTTCAGTGTCGACCTGGTCGTCCATAGCAGTCCTTGTGAGGTGCCGTAGATCAGCGCGTTTCACGGGTCGATAACGGGGTCTGCAAGCCAAGCTAGTCGGTACGTTTGATAATGCCAAGACAGCTTTGCTCTACTCACGATAAGGATTTGTTATGGAGCTGCGGCAGCTCTCGTACTTCGTCGCCGTGGCCGATGAAGCGCATTTCACCCGCGCAGCGGCGCGCGTTTCGGTGGCTCAGCCGGCGGTCAGCGCGCAGATCCGCCGCCTCGAGCGTGAGCTGGGCGAGGTGCTGTTCCATCGCGATCGACGCGGGGTGCGCCTGACCGCGGCCGGTGAGGCATTCCTGCCCCATGCGCGGGCGGCGCTGGCCGCCGCGCAGCGAGGCCGCGACACGATCGCCTCAATGCGCGGCCTGCTCCGCGGAGCCTTGCGGGTCGGCGTGGTACGGCCGGTGGATCAGCGCCTCGCGGAGGCGCTCGGGGAGTTCCACCGCACCCATCCCGCGATCGACATCACACTCACGGAACTTCACAATGAGCCGGCGGTGGAGGCACTGTCCAACGGCGATCTCGATGCTGCCCTCATTGGCCTCCACGGCCAGTCGCTGATGCCGCCCATTCGGGCCCGCATCGTCGCGGTCGAACCGCTGGTGGTCGGCCTTCACCGCAGTCATGCGCTGGCCCGTCGCGCCAGCGTCGCACTTGACCAGCTGCGCGACGAGCCGATCATCACGCTCACCCGCGGCACCGGTCTGCGCACCGTGCTTGAGAACGCTTGCCGCGATGCCGGCTTCGCCCCGCGGATTGTCGCCGAAACCGGCGAACTCGCCTCGCTCGTCGAGCTCACCACCGAGGGACTCGGAATCGCCGTCATGCCGCGCTCCGCGGCTGGCGACGCCGACCTTGCGATCGTCCAGATCACCCGTCCACGCCTGCAACGACGCACCGCTCTGGCTTGGAACGAGGTCGCGACAGCCGCCGGCCGCGCGTTCCTCGCTGTCGCCGCCAGACATTTCCCGCCGCAACTGGCCCGCCAGGGGAGAGCGAACGCCGCCGGCCGGCCCAACCCGCAGGGTGACTGATTCGTCGCACATCTGCATGTCCGCTGCCCGACAGAGCGGTTGGCGGCTCCTGTCTCTGATACCGCTCGAGGTCCAAGAAAGTGCTCAGCCTGGCTTTGCCAGATCGGCACGGACAAACTCACGGACGGCGCGGGCGAACGCCTCAGGCTGATCGCGCATGATCAACGTATAGCTGTCGGAGATCTCGATGAGCCGGGCGTCAGGCAGCAGCGCGGCGAGACGTCGACCGTGATCCGGGCGCTGCACGCGATCTTCAGGCGTCCAAACCACCAGCGAGGGGCGGTCAAAGGACGGGAGCCGCTCGCAAACCTCGAGCATCTGGCCGCGCCGGGCGCCCGCTGCGTACCTGCGCAAGTCGCGTCGTATGTCCCGCTCGGTCTGCAGCGGGCGTAGCCAGCCGTCGACAAGCTCGTCGGGCAACGGGCGCTTAGCCAACCAACCAAAGGAGATCGGCAGCCGCCGCATCGGGCGCAGGCGCATCGCCTGCATAGCCAGGAAGATGCCTCCCGGGATCATCGCGGTCAGCCGCAGATTCTTGCCGGGTAGGCCGGGTGGGTAATTCTCGAACGCCTCACATGACGAGATCACGAGCCGGGCGACCCGCTCAGGCCGCTCGCCCGCCAGGACTAGTGCGGCAGCGTGGTCGTTCTGCACGAGGGTTACGTCCCGCAGGTCGAGCCGTTCCAGCAGCTCGGCGACCATCCGACCGAAGCTCGCAAGCGACAGATCGGCATCAGGCCGCATCGGCCGGCGGTGAGCGCCGAGCGGAAGGGTGGGAACAATGCAGCGATGGTCACGCCGCAGGTCGGCGACCATCGGCTCCCACACGGACCCGTCCTGGACAACGCCGCCCAGCAAGACGAGCACCGGGTCATCTCCACCGGTGTCCTCGTAGCTGATCGTTCCTGCCGTCAGCTCCACCTCAGGCATGCGGCCTCCAGCAAGTTGATCAATCCAGGGTAACTCCAGCGTCACGCCAGCGACCGCACCGTTATTACCTCGGCAGGTACGAGCGCCACCGATCACAGATTCATATGGTGGATTAAAGATTTGGGTGACTAAAGGAATTCTGGTAGCCTGACGTCATGACGGTTCTGGGGCTGCGGGAGCGGAAGAAGCAGCAGACACGAAAGCTGATCTACGAGACGGCGGCACGCCTGTTCGCAGAGCGCGGTTTCGACTCGGTGACGGTCGCCGAGATCGCCCGTGAGGCTGAGGTCTCCGAAGTGACCGTCTTCAACTACTTCCCGACGAAGGACGACCTTTTCTTCGGGGGCATGGAGTTCTTCGAGGACAAGCTGATCGAAGCCGTGCGAAGCAGGGCACCCGGGATGTCTGTGCTCGCCGCGTTTCGCGAGCCCGTTATTGACGGACTGCCTCGACTGGAAACGGACGAGGCCGCGCAGCTCATCGTCAAGAGTGGCGCAGTGATCAACGCCAGCCCCTCCCTGCAAGTGCGAGAACGGGAACTCGTCGCGCGTTACACGGAGGTACTCGCCCGCCTGCTCGCCGATGAGGCAGGCGCCGATCCGGACGACGTTGAGGCATGGGGAGTGGCGACCGCACTGATGGGCAGCCAACGAGCTCTCGTCGCCTATGTCCGCGCGCAGGTCCTCGCCGGAGTACGCGGGCCAGCCCTTGTGGAGCAGGCCCGATCCCAAGCAACACGAGTCTTCGCCCGCCTCGACCGTGGGCTGGCGAGCTACGCACCAGGGAGAGATTGAGATGAGCACGAATCCAGAACATTCCGCCTCGCAGGGAAACGCGAAGGATGAGGCGGTCGCTAACCACACTCCTGGGCCTCCGAAGAATCTTCGCCGACGAGCGCGCATCCTGCGGGTGGTCAACGTTCCGATGCGACTTGTGCTGCGACTCCCCTTCAGGACGCCCCTGAACGCAAAGTTGATGTTGCTCTCGTTCACGGGCCGCAAGACAGGCCGGTCTTATCTCCAACCGGTGAGCTACGTCCCCGATGGTGACACCTTGCTAACCCCTGCGGGTGGCAAGTGGAAGCTGAATCTCACCGAAGGAGTCCCGATCCGAGTGTGGCTGCGGGGTCGCAAGACCTGGGCACGACCCGAGTTCGTTCGGGACGCGGATGAGGTCGTTCGGCTCCTTAGGCTCATGATGACGGGTAACCCCCGTGTCACCTCCTTCGTGCCGTTCATCGATCCCGACGGTCACATCGACCGAAGCAAATTGGAGACGGCGCTGTCCTACGGGTTCGCCATCATCCGGTGGCGGGTGGACGAGGAGGAGCTATGACGATCACCGAGTCCGGTCATCCGCGCCGCTGGTTGGTCCTCGCTGCAATGGCGGCGGCAGTCGCCATCGTCACGCTGGACACGACCATCCTCAACATCGCGATCCCGACAATCCGCCACGACCTCCACACCGACTTCGCCAGCCTCCAATGGGTGATCATCGGCTACTCGCTCACCCTGGGCAGCTTGCTCATCATCGGGGGGCGCATCGGTGACATCTTCGGAGTGCGGCGCACCTTCGTCGCGGGGACCGTGCTCTTCGCCTGCGGCTCCTTGCTGGCGTCTCTCGCAACCAGTACGGCGATGCTCGCGACGGGCGAGGCATTGATCGAGGGCCTGGGAGCGTCGCTCTTGCTCCCGGCTTCGCTGGCGACGCTGTCGACCACCTTCCAGGGCCCGGCGAGGGCCAGGGCATTCGCCCTCTGGGGTGGCGTGGCCGGTGCCTCCGCTGCATTGGGGCCGGTTGTCGGCGGCTGGCTGACGAGCGATTTCTCGTGGCGGTGGGGCTTTCGCGTCAACGTCATCGTGGCGCCGCTCGCCGCGTTGGCCGCGCTCGCGGCGCTGCCGAAGGACGTACACCGCCAGCAGCGGCCTCGCCTCGACCTGGGCGGCGCCGCGTTGCTGGCCCTGGGACTGTTCTGTCTCGTCTTTGCCGTCACCGAGGGACCGGATCACGGATGGTTCGCCAATCGCGGAGCTCGCCTGGCGATCGGTGGGGCGACGGTGTGGCCGTCGACATGGTCGCTGTCGCCGGTCGTGGTGGCTGCCGGCACCGCGCTCGTCAGCCTTCTGTCCTTCCTGAGGTTCGAACGGCGACAGGCGCGTACGCATCGCGATCCGATCATCCAACTGGCACTTTTCGCCCGTCGCGGCTTCTCCAGCGGTCTGGTCACCGCGGCAACTGTCGTCATGGCGCAGGCCGGGGTGATGTTCGTGCTCGGCATCTTCCTTCAGGCCACCCATCACCTCTCCCCCATTGACGCGGGACTGTGGTTGCTCCCGGTCGGTCTAGCCGTTCTCGTCGGCGCCCAGCTTGGCGGACGCGGTGCCGCGAAGGCCGATCCCACTGTGGTGGTACGCGCCGGGATCCTCATACAACTCTTGGGCGTGTTGGCCGGGGCCGGCATGCTCCGGACGGACATCGGGTGGGCGGCGCTCGCCGGGGTCCTCGTCGTATTCGGCCTCGGGGCAGGGATGGCGAGTTC
>JBKPTD010000138.1:0-23121 GCA_046735375.1 Actinomycetota bacterium
GACGTGGGCTATCTGTCCGGCTGAGTGGCCAACGATCGCTCCGAACCCTGGCACACACCGGCAGATCGCCGTCGCAGGACGGCTAGTCCCAGCGAGGCGGCCAGCCCGGGACGGCCAGGCCGGCCGAACAGCCAAATCCCCGTCGACGGCCAATCCCAGCCGGACGGCTAGTCGGCGGGACGGCCAGTCCCGGGGGCCAGGCCTAACGGACGGCCAGTCCAGGGGAGCGCTGGGCCTAACGGGACGGCCAGTCCTGGGGGGCACTGGGCCCAACGGGACGGTTAGGGCTGAGACCGGCTAGTCCGCGGGGGCCGTACCGAGGGTCAGCTTGTAGTCCTTTGTCTCGTTGCCTCGCTTGACGGTCAGTGTCACTTGGTCGCCAGGCGCGTGTGCGCCGATGGCGACGATGAGGTCGTCGGAGTTGGTGATCGGACGGCCGTCCAGGGCAGTTATCACGTCGCCAGGCTTCAGCCCGGCCTGGTCGGCCGGGCCGTCCGGCTGCACCGGTGCTCCGTCCACCTCTCCCTCACCGGAGATTCGCGCACCCTCACCGTCAAACTGCACATCGAGCGACACGCCGATGATCGGCCGATCGGCCTTCCCGACGCGGATGAGTTCCTCCGCGATGCGTCGAGCCTGGTTCGCCGGTATCGCGAACCCGACACCGATGTTGCCCTCTTGAGTGCCGCCCAGCCCCCCACCCGGGATCGTCGCGATCGCGCTGTTGACGCCAATCACCTGGGCACTGGAGTTGACGAGCGGACCACCCGAGTTACCCGGATTGATCGCGGCGTCCGTCTGAATGGCATTGATGTACGACTCCTGGCCGGACTGCTCGCCGCCTGCCACGACGGTGCGGTTCTTGGCGCTCACAATGCCCGATGTGACAGTCCCACTCAGGCCAAGCGGCGAGCCGATAGCGACGACAGGGTCACCGACTTGCACGTCATCGGAGTTGCCAAGGGTCACGGCCTTCGCCGCGTCCGGCATGTCCCCGGGTTCGACCTTTATGACGGCCAGGTCGGATCGCGAATCAGCGCCCACAACCCGTGCGCCGGCAGCCGAGTTGTCGCTGAACCGCACCTCGATCTGGCCGCTGTCGCCGGCCAGCTCGGCGACATGGTTGTTGGTCAAGATGTAACCGTCGGCGCGGATGACGAACCCGGATCCGGAGCCGGCCTGCCCGCCACCACTGACGTCGATCTTCACAACGCTTGGCAGGAGCCGAGCTGCGATGCCGGCCACGCTGTCGGGTGGCCGATCAACAGCACGGGCGGGAGCGGAGCCGAGCGACGCGTTCTCGTCATGGACGTCGGACTGGTTGCGGTCGGCAACGACGTAGCCCGCCACGGCTCCGGCGCCGCCACCGACGAGCAGCGCGAGCGCGACGCAGGCTGCGAGCAACCCACCGCCGTACCGGCGTTTCGGCGTGTCCGGCTGGGGCCGGCCGAGCGGGTCTTGACCGGCGAAGACCCACTCAGCCCCCTGCCCGTAAGGCTCCGATGGCAGTTGAGCGGTGTTGGCGTGGTCAGGCTGCGAGGCGAACGGGTCATCCGCAGGCTCGCGGCCAGGCCTGGACCACCATGGGGGGTCGGCTCCCTGAGGGTTCTCCGCGCGGCCGGCAGGATGGGTTTCACTCATGACCAGCAACATCCAAGAGGTACTCGAGCGACAGCGGCTGGCTTCGAGTCTGTCAGCTAAATGGGTTGAACCAAGACGCGACCCGGTCGGCGCCCCTACTCAGCCGTGACATCACGCCGGCTGTGGCCTGCTCATGCGGCAGGCCGGCGATGACGGCTTGTACCACATCATCCGGGGCATCGCCGACGACGGTGTACACCACTCCATCGGCGGACCAGGTTGCCCGATAGGGGATGCCGTCCCGCGCATAGACCTCGGCCCCGCTCACACTCATGGGTCGGAATCCGTCGAGTCGGTGCGCGTCGAGATGGCCGCGCTGCTGGAAGACGGAGATCGCGGACAACCCGTCGGTGTAGGTGAGGTGCAGGATCGTGTCCCCGTCCGTGGTGAGCCGGCGGACATCGGTGAGCTGGAAGCGCGGCGCGAGTACGCCTGGCGTCGCCCAGCCTGCGCTGCTCAGGGCGCCAGTCGCGCTGACCGGGACCCGGTCTGACCAGGGGTCAGGCATGGGCGCCGGCAGCCGCTCGGCAAGGTGGGCGTGCCCAATTGTGAGATCGACGAACGAACTCGCCTTGGTGATGGCGCCGGTGCTGTCGAACACCTCGCGGCGCAGCGCCAAACCCGAATCCTGATCCAGCCAGAGTCGGGCGGCGACCGCGCCGCTGGCCTTGCGCGCCTCAACGACAAACGCCGAGCGCCCAGCAACCGCGTCGCGACCGGCCACTACGAGGTGGTAGTTCCTTGCCAGCAGGGTGACCGGACCGTCATCCACCGCTGCGTCAGGCCCGTCCTCGGTCGCATCTTCCGCGGTGAAGACTGCGCTGCTGGCAGTCGCCGGAGTGCCGTGAACGGCCACCAAGCTGCCGGTACCCGGCACATGGGTGACATCGACCACCTGACTCGCCGAACCGCTCTTGCACCAGGCAGAGACGTACTGGACGCCCGCGTAAGCCACTCGGGAGGACGCGCGCTGGGCAACCTCGAGGAGGAGGACGGCATGCGGATCATCCCGCTCGGTGGAGACCGGCTCGGGCGGGTTCGCGACGACGGCGACCGCGGCCGGCGCGCTCCCCGCAGCCACCACAACCACGACCAGGACCGCCAAGCCGGGCACCAGCCACACCGGAACCGGCCACGCCGTCATCGGCGGTCGGACATGCTTCATCGGCTGGGCGTCCCCGCGATGCTCGACGGGATCGTGAAACCCGCGATGACAGCGGTATAAGCCGGGTCGCCGACGATCTGTCCGCTCATCTGGGCGTGCTGGTAGGTATAGGAGTCAAGCGGCGGTGTCCGCGCGGGACCCTGCTGTGCCGGCTCACCCATCGCGAAGGCGGCAGCGAACGCGACAGCCGAGACGGACAACGCACCGGCCGCGGCGACGTACACGACCCGACGATGCGGCGCTACTCGCCCCGGCCCACGTACCTCCCTGCGGCCAGACGGCGCCGTCGCGGGACGCTGTGCGACCGACGGCATCCGGCGGCCGCCCGCCGCGAGCGGCCGGCGCTCCCGTGGAGTGGGCTCGCCAGGCTCGGACATGGAGATCAGCGAGCGTATGAGCGCATCGGACGGGCCGGGGACGGCAGCGGCTACAACTGAGACCTTCAGTCGGCGCTGCTCCTCAGCCGCACTACGGCAGTCGTGGCATTGGGCGAGATGGCTGAGAACGCGATCGCGGGCGTCGTGGTCGAGCTCGCCGTCCACGAACGCGGAGATCCGGTCGCCGAGATGCGTCATAGGGCCTCCTCCGTCGTGGCACGAAGGTCTCGGTGGCTGCCTGCTGCACTCGACGAGCCCCCCCGGCCCGATCGGCGCCGCCGGGTGGCGGTCCGATGCTCGAGCGCAGCCTTGAGCTGGGTGCGGCCTCGGTGGATGCGGCTCCTGACCGTGCCGAGCTTGACGCCGAGCGTCGCGGCGATCTCCTCGTAGGAGAGCCCTTCGATGTCGCAGAGAACAACCGCGGCGCGGAAGTCCGGGTGCAGGCAGTCGAGCGCCTCCTGGACGTCGGCGTCGAAGATCCGATCGTGGTACCGCGTCTCCGGCGACGGCTCACGCCCCGGCAGTCGCTCGGGTGCGTCGTCGGCAAAACCCTCGAACTTGATCCGCTGCTTACGGCGCACCGAGTCGAGAAACAGGTTCGTCGTGATGCGGTGCAGCCAGCCCTCGAACGTGCCGGGGGTGTAGTTGGACAGCGACCGGAAGACGCGAACAAAGACCTCCTGAGTGAGGTCCTCGGCGTCGTGCTGGTTGCCGGTGAGGCGGTAGGCGAGCCGATAGACGCGGGCGGAGTGGGCTCGGACGACCTCCTCCCAGCTCGGCGGCGTCCAGTCGTCCGGCTGCGGCAACTCCGCCGGCGCGGTCGGTACAGCCGCAGCCGACTCGTCCGCGGAACGCGCCTGATCAGCCGCCGACCTCGGCGGAAGCGCGGCCGGCTCCTCTGGCCGGTCCTCCACGCGGTCACCTCCCCCGGCTGCCGCTAGCTGTCTAGGCAACCGACGTCCTATCGTCTCTCGCTGGTCGCGTTTGCCCAAGTCCGATCACCCGGCACCCTGCCGCGATCTCGCGGTATTTCTCCGCTGTCGACAGCACACCGGCTTCGTACGTGGGAACGCTGGAATGGCCGCGGAGGTTCCCCTGATTCCGGATCATGTTCGGTCCGGTGCCCCGACGCATTCGACCTGGTTACGGCCCTCAGGCCGAGGGAGAGCCGATCTGGAGCCAGCGCAAGAGGGCACGGACGCCGAAGCCCGTACCGCCCTTGGTGATCTCGTGTTCCTCGAACTCGACCTTGCCCGGGCCGGCGATGTCGAGGTGGGCCCACCGGCGGGCCCCAATGAACTCTCGCAGGAAGAGAGCGGCCGTAATCGAGCCACCGCCAACCTTGGCGTCCTCCACGAGGTGGCAGATATCGGCGATATCGGAGTCGAGCGCCGGCCGGTAATCCTCGACCAGCGGCATCCTCCACAGCGGGTCGCCGGCCGCCTCACCCGCCGCCACCAGACCGTAGGCCAGCTCGTCGTCGGTTGCGTACAACGCCGCGACTCGCCTGCTCAGCCCCAGGGATGCCGCGCCGGTGAGCGTCGCCAGATCGATGATCACGTCTGGATCGAGGTTACGGTCGGCGTAGGCCAGGGCGTCGGCGAGGACCAGCCGGCCCTCCGCATCGGTATTCACAACCTCGACCGTGGTCCCGCCGTATTGAGTGATCACATCGCTCGGCCGATACGCGGAGCCGGAGGGCATGTTCTCGGCCGCGGCGACCAGCCCGGTGACGCGGTACCGGATGCCAAGCTCCCGCAGCGCGCCGAGGACGGCCATCACGGCCGCACCGCCGGCCATGTCGGCCTTCATCGGGATCATCGCCTCCCGCGGCTTGATCGACAAACCGCCGGAGTCGAAGGTGATCCCCTTGCCGACGAGGACCACATGCGAAGTCTCCGCGCTGGCGCCGTCCTCGTCGTCCGGCCGATAGCCCAGTGAGATGAGCCGGGGCGGTCTCGACGAGCCCGATCCGACCGCGAGCAAACCGTTGAAGCCCTCGCTTCTAAGCTCTCTCTCGTCCCAGATCCGACACTCCAGGCCGCTTGCCGCGGCGACCTCACATGCTCGGTCGGCGAGCCAGGCCGGATCCTTCTCGTTGGACGGGGTGTTGGCCAAGTCCCGGGCCAGCCAGACCGCCTTGGCAACGACGAGGGCATGGTCGGGTGCCCGACGACTCACATCGCCGCTGACATGCACCGCGATCCCCGAAACGGGGCCGGAGCTGGGTGGCTCGGATCGCCGCGAGAAGGTGTACGAGGCCAGCAGCAACCCCTCGATGTACGCCTGCAAGCCGGCATCTTCCGTACCTTCGGGGAGCGCGGCCGCAAGGGTCGCCCGTCCCCTGGACCGCCGGGCGATCGCGGCGCCTGCCTTACGAAGCTCGGCGTGGGAGCCCTCACCGACACCCACGACGAGGAGCTCTGCAGGGCCGGTTGGCCCGGCCGGCAGCGGCACCGTGACGATCTCTCCCGGCCGCCCCTTGACCTGACCGTTGCCGGTGGCGCGCGCCAGGTAGGTGGGCAGTTCGAGACCATAAGCTGCGCTCAGCCGCTCGGCCGCGACATCGATGATGGCGCCGTCGCTGCCGGCGCGCATCGGGACAGCCACGACGTCTGCATCTGCCTGTGCGATGTCGTCCCTGACGACGGTGAGCGAGGGCATCGGCATGCTCGGCACCATATCGCCAGGTCTGGTCCTTGGGGCCGCGCAATGAGCGGGCTCGATGCCCGCCCTCTATGGACGCCGGTTAAGGGTCGCGTGTTGTGCCCCACGGGCGCCTGACGGCCCCGGTCCGGCGTCCGCGGCGGGACGCCGGGCCGGGGCCGTCTGGACCAGCTGACCGACTCGGCGGGCTGGTTGGAACCTCAGCTGGCGACGTTCTTCAATGCATCGCCGAGCGCGCTCGCCTCGTCGCGCGACATCTCCACCACGAGCCGCCCGCCACCCTCGAGCGGAACCCGCATGACGATGCCGCGCCCCTCCTTGGTGACCTCAAGCGGTCCGTCGCCGGTCCGCGGCTTCATGGCCGCCATGCTCGTTCCCCTTCCGGTGGATGCAGAGATCACCCGACCCTGCGGTCGGCCAGAATCCATTATCCCGACTCCGGGTACTCGAAGGAAACGATCTCCAACCGGGAGTTTTGGGGCTCTACCTGCACGTCCACCCTCAGCTGTGATGGCCGGTACAGCCTCGCTCGCGCCTTGTGACATGCCCTTTCGGCCTGTCGGTGCTCGCCCCCAGCGCAGGACGGTTGCGGCCAGTGTCCACCGTCATGAGCTGGCAATCCGGGCGACCACACCGGTCTCTGGCGCAGGTATGAGAAATCCCCGACGAAGATCACCAGCGGTGCACATGTCGGATCGCATACGTGTCGGGTGGTGGTGCCGAGGCGGGGGACGCTAGTGCAGACTGCACACCGTGAATGCTCGATCGGCGCTTTTCGATCTTTACGGCGACCATCTCCGTGCACGCGGCGGCCGCGCCCCGATCGCCGCGCTGGTGCGGCTGCTTGCACCGCTCGACATCGCCGCTCCCGCAGTGCGTACCGCTGTCTCGCGGATGGTTCGGCAGGGCTGGCTGCGGCCGGTCAGGCTTCCTGAGGGCGCGGGATATGCGCTCACACCCAAGGCGGTCCAACGGATCGACGACGCGCTCGCGCGCATCTACCGGACGAGGAGCGAAGACTGGGACGGACGCTGGCACGTCCTTGTTCTGTCGCGGATCGGCGAGCGGGGAGCCAGGGATCGGCTGCGCGATGCGCTCGGTTTCCTCGGCTATGCGGCGCTCGACGACACGACGTGGATCTCGCCACGTCGTTCCGAGGAGGTGGACGGCCTTTTGGCCGCAGACGGCGTACGTGCCGAACGGTTCACCGCCGAGCATGACGGCGACTCAGCCGGGCTCGTCCAACGACTGTGGGACCTGGAGGGTCTGGGCCGCAGCTATCAGCGCTGGCTGGCCGAGGCCGAGGGTCTCATGGCGCAAGCCGGCGTGGATCCGGGCGACGAGGCGGCGTTCGCGGTCCGCAGCAGGCTGTTGCATGAGTGGCGGAAGTTCCTCTTCCGTGACCCGGGCCTTCCCCGGATCCTGCTGCCGAGCGACTGGCCAGGCGACAAGGCTGCTGCCTTCTTTGACAGCGAGTCCCAGCGCCTTCTTCCCGGAGCGGTCAGGTTCGTCGACTCGTGCCTACGACCCATCACCTCGCCTGAGCTTCCTTGACGCTCTTGTACGGTTCGGGACATCCGCGCTCCGCGGCAGGAGCAGTGCGAAGCCGGAGCGCGGGCGAGCAAGTCCGGGGGTCGCAAGGAGGAAGCACGTGACGGATGTCCTGCTCTACGACGTCGCCGATGACGTCGCGACCATCACATTCAACCGACCGGACGCGATGAACTCGCTCAACGTCGAGCTGAAGAACGCTCTGCGGGATGCCGTCGCGGCGGTGGCGGGCGACACATCAGTGCGTGCCGTCGTCCTTACCGGCAGTGGACGTGCCTTCTGTGCCGGCCAGGACCTCAAGGAGCATGCGGAGGCGCTGCAGCGCGTCCCGCTCGAGGAGATCTGGCAAACGGTCGCAGCGCACTACACCCCGGTCGCGACTGCGCTCGCCACAATGCCCAAGCCCGTGATCGCCGCTGTCAACGGCATCGCGGCCGGAGCCGGCGCCTCGCTCGCATTCGCATGTGACCTCCGGCTCGCCGCAGATACAGCCGGCTTCAACGTCGGCTTCTCTGCGATCGGTTTGTCGGCCGATACCGGGTCGACCTGGACCTTGCCGAGGTTGGTGGGGCGTGCCAAGGCGGTTGAGATCCTGATGATGCCGTCGACGATCCCAGCGCCCGCGGCGCTGGACCTCGGTCTGGTCAACCAGATCGTTCTGGCCGCGGAACTTCCCGCAGCCGCCGCTGAGCTGGCCGCGCGGCTGGCTTCAGGACCCACCATTGCCTTTGGCGCGATCAAGCGTGCGCTCGCCTACTCCGCCGCCCACCCGCTGGAGGCGTCGCTTGGCTTCGAAGGCGAAATGATGGCGTTGACCGGCGCCACTGAAGACCACCGCAACGCGGTAGCGGCCTTCGTCGCGAAGGAGCCACCGACCTTTCGCGGACGCTGACTCACTGCTGCGGGCCGCGTGCAATGCAGCCGGCGAGGTGATCGTCGATCATCCCAGTGGCTTGCATGGTGGCATACACCGTGGTGGGCCCGACGAAGACGAAGCCCCGGCGTTTCAGGTCCTTAGCGAGCGCCTTCGATTCGTCCGTGACCGGCGGCACGTCGGCCAATGTGTGAGGAGCAGCCCGGCTCGCCGGATCCGGAGCAAAGGACCAAAGCAACGCATCCAGTCCCTCAGCGACGGCGAGCGCCGCGCGTGCATTGGTTATCGCTGCCGAGACCTTCGCACGGTTTCGCACGATGCCGGCGTCCCCGAGCAGCCGGTCAACCTCCGTGGTGCCGTATGCCGCTACCTTCTCGAGGCTGAAGCCGTCGAACGCCGCTCGAAACGCCTCTCGCTTGCGCAGAATCGTCAGCCAGGACAGGCCCGACTGAAACGCCTCCAACGTCAGCCGTTCGAAGAGCACGTCGTCCCCGTGGGTGGGCCGCCCCCACTCGTTGTCGTGATAGGCGAGGTATTCGGGGGCCGAGAGCGCCCACGGGCACCGCAGCCTGCCGTCAGCTGCGGCGATCGGACCGCCGGCGATCACCGGCTTGTCCGCGATTGGCCGGTTTCGGGTTGCGACGCATCCCCTGCCCCAGCCTGTGTTGATCTGCGCCCATGCGTCGGCAGAGTCCACGAATCCGGCTGCTCGCTGGCGCCGCCGTGGGCCTCACCCGCCTCACCGACAGCGAAGGGGTGCGCCGGGTGATTCGCACGATCGATCTCTCGTAGCCTCGCCAGCTCACCGCGCAGGCGGTCGATATAGGCATCGCGGGCTGCGATTTCCTCGCCGAGCCGGTCAAGCAGATCGTCGACCTCATCCATCCGGTAACCACGGAAGGCCAAAGCGAGCCGCAGGGAATCGAGGTCCTCCACAGTGAGCGGGCGGTCCTCTGGGAGCGAGAGGTAGCGCCGATCCGACCAGGCTTGCGCCATTGAGTCCCCGCGTCCCGCGGCGATCAGTGCGATGGCGACCACGATGGCGGCGATCAGCGCGGTGAAGAACCAGTACATCTCGCGCCTGCTCCCTACCTGCGTCGACGTTCTCGATCACCCATCTGACCTGCCAGTTTAGCCTTGGCTCCGGTTGGCTTGCCGGTTGCGGATCAACCCATCCTGCCCCTGTGGAAGATCGGTCCACGACTGATGTCGGGCTCAGCCTCGATGTTGACCTTGGCTTCTCCGGGGAACCGCGTCCGGAACTTCCTGACACCTTTCTGGATCCCGTTGAGCGTGCCGCTTGCCACAAGTGTGGCCAACACCTCCCCGGGTCGCGTGTCCACCTGCTCGGTTGTGGGCGGTCCGCCACGGCGGACCTGGACGGTCACGCCTTCGTTCTCCAGCATTTGCGTAAGCGTGCGGGCGAGCGGACCGCTGCCCTGGAAGGTGATTCGCCGGATCTCCGTCACAGGCGGTCACGCTAGCCCCGGACGCGCCGCGCCGCAGCGTCCTGCGCGCAAATCGGTCGGGCCGGAGTCCCGCGAAAGCATCGACCTTCGCTGCAGCGTTGCCCTGTGCGCGTACCCAGTCCGGCAGGCGCCAAGACGCTCCCTCCACCAGGTGCTACTCCGGGGAGACCTGCAAGGGCTCGCCTCGCTCGCCCGGACGTGCGGGCCGCCGCGCCGTTGAGGCGGCGAGGTCCTCGACCGAGGCCTCCTCTTGCTCTCGTCGGGAGATCTCCGACTCTTTGATGATCGACACGACCTCGGCTGGGTCATCGGTGATGTGATAGAGATCAAGGTCCGAAGGCGAGATCTTCTTGGTCGGCTCGAGGGTGGTCACGATCCAGTCGACCAGGCCGGACCAGAATTCGCTGCCGACGAGGATCACCGGGAATTGGGTCACCTTCTGCGTTTGGACGAGGACGAGGGACTCGAAGAGTTCGTCGAGGGTGCCGAATCCCCCTGGCATCACAACAAAGCCCTGCGCATACTTCACGAACATCATTTTCCGGGCGAAGAAGTAGCGGAAGTTGATGCCGATATCAACCCATTCGTTCAATCCTTGCTCGAACGGCAGCTCGATGCCGAGACCGACCGACACACCACCTGTCTCTGAGCAGCCCTTGTTGGCAGCCTCCATCGTGCCCGGGCCGCCGCCGGTCATGACTCCGTAACCGGCCTGCGCCAGGGCTCGGCCGATCTCCTCGGCGAGGGCGTACTCCGGATGGTCACGCGGAGTACGGGCGGACCCGAAAAGGCTGACCGCCGGTCCGAGCTCGGCGAGCATACCGAAGCCCTCGACGAACTCCGACTGGATACGCAGCACCCGCCACGGATCGGTATGGACCCAGTCGGCCGGCCCCCGAGAGTCGAGCAGCCGCTGGTCGGTCGTGCTCCTCTCCTGGACCTGCTGGCGGCGCAGCAAAACGGGGCCGCGGTGCTTTTCCAACGGCCGGTCTGGATGGATCGACATGTCCTCGGGAGGAATGAACTCTGCACCCATGAGATCGCAGGCTACGCCAGGGCCACCATCGCGCTGGCTTGCCCAGCGGGCCGGGTCACCTAACATCAGGCGGCCGGCCGTCGATTGAAGGCCACATGGGTCGCGGCACGAGACGGCTCTTCGATCTGCGGCGTCGTGGCGAGCACCGACATCACGTTTCCAGCCAGGCACGCATTCGCTTCTCGCACTCGGCGATCTCGGCTACTGCCACGTGCTCCTCACGACTGTGAGCGAGGCTGGGATCGCCTGGGCCATAGTTGACTGCGGGCACCCCCAGTGCGGCGAACCTCGCCACATCGGTCCAGCCGAACTTCGGCCGAGGGGCTCCCTCGACAGCGGCGACGAAGGCTGCCGCGGCAGGGCGGTCCAGGCCCGGCAGCGCGCCCGCTACGGCATCGACGAGCTGCATGTCGAAGGCGCCAAACAGATCCTGCATGACTGCGACCGCCTCATCGACGGTGCGGCTCGGCGCGAAGCGGTAATTCAGGGCAACCGTGCACTCGTCGGGAATGATGTTGCCGGCGACACCGCCGTTAATGCCGACGGCATTGAGGCCTTCTCGATATTCGAGCCCGTCGACGACAACGCGTCGCGGTTCGTACGCACGCAAGATGTCGATAATCGCCCCCGCTTCATGGATCGCGTTACACCCCATCCAGGCTCGGGCGCTGTGGGCACGGTGACCCCGTGTCGTGACGTCGAGGCGCAGCGTCCCTTGACAGCCCGCTTCGACGGTGGCACCGCTGGGCTCCATGAGGACCGCGAAGTCGGCGTGCAAGAGATCGGGACGCGCTGCACCGACCAGGCCGAGGCCGTTGCGATCCGACTCCACCTCCTCGCACTCGTAGAACGCATAGGTCACATCCCGCGTCGGTTCCGGTACCGACGCAGCGAGCCGCAGCGCGACAGCGACCCCGCTCTTCATGTCGCACGACCCGCACCCGTACAGGAGATCACCGTCTCGCCTAGACGGGACGTTGTCGGCAATCGGTACGGTGTCAAGGTGGCCGGCGATCACGACCCGCTCTGCCCTCCCAAGATCGGTCCTCGCGATCACTGTGTTGCCCAGCCGCTCAACCTGCAGATGGGCGAGCGGCCGCAGCGCCGCCTCGACCGCACCTGCGATCTCCCCCTCGGCGCCGCTCACCGAGGGGATGTCGACCAGGGCAGCAGTCAGCGCCGCGACATCGCTGTCGAGATCCAACGTGGCCATGGGAAGGAACATACGCGGCTCGCCGCCGAGGAACCCGCCCGAGGGCGCTGGCGACCGGTCGACGTCCTCGATACCCGCCGCCCTCGATGAGCCTCACTCGAGGTTTCTCGCTGGTCGACGCTGGGGTTGGCGGTGGCCTCGATTAGCGTTGGCGGCGTGCTGAGGGCCGTACTCACGCCGCGCTGGCTGGGGTTGCATGCGCTGCTGGTGGGCCTTCTCGTGGCGTTCGGCGCCCTCGGACACTGGCAGCTGGACCGGGCTCGGGAGGAGGCCAAGCCGAAGAGCGGCGCCGACAAGCCCACGATCCCCCTCGCCGACCTGGTCGATCCGGCGGGGACCGTGGCGCCAAGCCAGATCGGGCGGCGGGTCACCGCCTCGGGGATGTACGACCCTGGGCACCAGCTTCTTGTCACCGGCCGGGCGCTCCGCGGGCAGACCGGCTATTGGGTGCTGACGCCACTGCGAACCGACACCGGCGCTGCGGTGATGGTGGTACGTGGCTGGGTCGCGAACGCCCACGATCCCGGCATCCGAGCCCCATCCGAGACGGTGCAGGTGACCGGCCGACTGCAGCCTGCCGAACCGCTCGGCGGACCCGCAGCCGAGCCAGCGACGCAGATAACCTCGATCACCACGACCGATCTGATCCAGCGACTCCCCTACGACATCTACGACGGCTACGTCGTGCTGTCCGCGCAAAGCCCTGCAGCCGGCCCTGCCCCCGCGCGGGTCGGGGCGCCGCTGCGGGCCGCGCCGCGGTCGACCTTCCCCCTGCAGAATGCCGCTTACGCGGTCCAGTGGTGGGTCTTCGGGCTGTTTGCCCTCGTGTTCTGGTGGCGGATGGTCAGGGACACGCTGCGCAGGACCGAGCCACCTGCCGGGGATAAGGTCGCGGTGGTGCTCAAGAAAGGGGCTTGGGGATCGTGAAGGGCGCACTGATTCGCTACCGCGTCATGGCCTACATCGTCGGCGTGATGCTGCTCGTGCTGGTCTTCGTCGCCATGCCGGTGAAGTACATCGGAGACGATCCCTCGCTGGTGGAGACCGTCGGCCCGATCCACGGCTTTCTCTACGTCGTCTATCTGATCTTCACTGTCGATCTGGCCTTCCGGCTCAAATGGCCGTTCGGACGGATGCTGCTGATCATGCTCGCCGGCACGATCCCGTTCATGTCCTTTGTCGCGGAGCGCTGGGTCACCCGAACCGCCGGTGCAGAAGCGGCAGCGTAGTGTCCCGTGTCCGGGGTCCTTCGCCGTGGCCGGAGGACCGCTGGATGACTGGCAAGGCGCTTCTTTACCGCCGGCGCGACCGTGGGCATCGCGTGACGCAGATTGCCTACGGTGTGGTACCTGAATTGCTCGCTCGTGAAGGGTGGACAGTGACCCAAACCGAAAGGGTCGGATTCGCCGATCGTTGGACAGTGAGCCGGAGCAGAGTGGGCCATTCGGCTGGGTGTTTGTCCACTGATCCGCCGGGAGGGGCCGATTCTTCTGGCTGACTGTCCAACGAAACGCCGAGGGGCCCGGCATACCGGTGGAACGCGGGCGACCGAGACGCAGCCGTTGTCCTTGCGGGGTGCGCACCGGCGGGACCAGGCCAACGCAAAGAGACTCTGGATACGGGACGCCAGTCAGGTGCTCAGGCCGTGCGCGCGCAGCAGGTCGTTGAGCTGCGCCTTGTCATGTCGCTCGCCCTCGGTGAGCCGCTTGATGATGAGGACGCACGGCAAGCCGTAGGCGCCGCCGGGAAAGTTCTTCACCCGTGTGCCGGTCACGGCGACCGACCACGCCGGTACGTGGCCGCGAGAAAGCTCCTCGCCCGTCTCTGCATCGATGACCGGCATCGACCTGGAGAGGATGACCCCGGCCCCCAGGACGGCACCACGGCCCACCCTGGCTCCCTCGACCACCATCGACCTGCTCCCGACCAGGGCATCGTCCTCGACGACCACGGGCTGCGCGTTCGGCGGCTCGAGGACGCCACCGATGCCCACCCCTCCGGAGAGGTGAACGCGCTTCCCGATCTGCGCACAGGAGCCGACCGTGGCCCAGGTGTCGACCATCGTGCCCTCGTCGACGTACCCCCCGACGTTCGTGAAGGACGGCATGAGCACGACTCCGGGGGCGATGTACGAACCCCAGCGGGCGATAGCGCCAGGGACGACCCGGACGCCGTCAAGGCGTCGCTTCAGCGGCATCCGATCGTGATAGCGGAAGTTGCCCACCGCCGACTCGGTGAGATCGAGCACGCGGAATGACAACAGGATCGCTCGCTTTGCCCGTTCGTCGACCACCACCTCGTCGGTCGCCTCATCAATGAACGCCGCCCGCGCATACCCCGAGTCGAGGAGGTCCACCGCGGCGGTTACCGCCTTGCGCGCGGCCTCATCGGCGGGAGTGAGCTCACTCCTGCGCTCCCAGAGATCGTCGATTACAGAGTCGACCGGACTGATGTACGACGCCATGCTCGATGATCCTATGTTGATCACGCCTCGTAGTCAGAACTCCACGACTCGGGTGCTACTGGTGCCCGGACTGCTGCAAAACTGCTGAAAACTCCGTGGGCGATCGTCGGGCGGTCATGCTTGACGCTGGAGGTGGGATGTCAGCGCTGCGAACGGACGGCGCGGGTCGGTCGGGGAGTTCCCGCTCCCGACCTGCTCGGCCGGGCCCGGCCGGGCTGACGCCCGACGCTGGGGGGCTGCACCGGCGCACCGTAGCCTCGCTCGTCGGCAGCCAGATCACAGGAGGCATCGGCACGTCAAGCGGTATCGCGGTGGCGGCGCTGGCCGCCGAGTCGCTCGGCGGTCCTGAGCTCTCTGGTCTCGGCCAGACCGCTGCCGTGCTGGGCAGCGCGCTCGCAGCGGTGCCGCTGTCGCGGCTGATGTCCGCACGTGGGCGCCGCCCCGGCCTCGCGACGGGCTACCTGGTCGCCGCAGTCGGAGCCGTGGTGTGCATCGTCGCCGGCCAACGCGGATTGTTCTGGCTCTTCCTCGTCGGCATGCTTCTGGTCGGTCCTGCGACGGCGGCAAACCTTCAGGCCCGCTACGCCGCCACCGATCTGGCGAGTGATCGGAACCGGGCACGATCACTGTCGATCGTCGTCGCCGCGACCACGGTCGGTGTCATCCTCGGGCCGAATCTCATCGAGCCGGGCGCCTCCCTGGCCGGCAGGCTTGGCCTACCGGAGCTGTTCGGCCCTTACGTCTTCGCACTCGCGGCGTATCTCCTCGCGACCGTCATCGTCACCGTTCGGCTGCGTCCCGACCCGCTGCTCACCGCCAGGGCGATTGCCACTCCATCGACACCCGGGGCTGATGTTCCCAGCGGACCCGTCCGGCCCGGGACGGCTGGCAGCGGCGGAGCAGTCACGGAGCCAGGCGCCAAGTTTGGCGTGCTGCGGCTCATCGCGACCACGCCGGGGGCGCGCATCGGTGTCCTCGCCACGGCGGTAGCTCACAGCTCGATGGTGGCGGTCATGGCCATGACGCCAGTGCACCTCTTGCATGGAGGCGCGACGCTGTCCGTGGTCGGGCTGGCGGTCAGCATGCACATCGCCGGGATGTACGCGCTGTCGCCGCTTTTCGGCTGGCTTGCCGACTCGATCGGCCGGGGATCCGTCATCGCCGCAGGCCTGGTCCTGACCATTGTTGCGACCATGGTCACCGGCACCGCGCCCGCTAACGGGGCAGGTCAGGTCTGTCTCGGGCTCACAGTGCTCGGGGTGGGCTGGTCGTGCTGCCTCGTCGGTGGCTCCACCCTGCTTTCCGAATCTGTGGAGATCGGCGTACGCCCGGCTGTGCAGGGCGTCGCGGACCTCATTATGGGGCTGAGCGCGGCGGGTGCGTCAGCCCTGGCCGGGCTGGTGATCGGCGCCTGGGGTTACGGGGTGCTCAATGGTCTCGCCGGCGCCATGATGGGCATTCCGCTCCTGATCGTGCTGCTTCGCGGCCGCGCATTTCTCACCGCCGAGTCACCCGCGTGAGCGGCGGTTATTCGATCAGATCGCGCGAGCTGGTAGGCCCCCGCTGGCGCCCGCGCATCATCGAGCCTGCCGACAGGCGCACGCAGCCCGGTGCCCGAATGAAGATGGTCACCACGTGGCGAGACGAGCCACCGCCGCGGCGACCCGTTCATCGGTGGCGGTGATCGCGATCCTCACCCACTCGGCCCCGGCGGCGCCGTAAAAGTCGCCCGGTGCGACGAGAATCCCGATCTCGGCGAGATCAGCAACCGTCTCCCAGCACGGTTGGCCGCGAGTCGCCCAGAGGTAAAGGCCGGCATCGCTATAGGCGACGGTGAAGCCCGCCGCCTCGATAGCGGCGCGGAGTGCGGCCCGGCGGGCCGAGTACACCGCGCGTTGCTCAACAACGTGCTCATCATCGCCGAGCGCAGCTGTCATCGCCGCTTGGACAGGGGTCGGCACCATGAACCCGGTGTGCTTGCGCACCTCGAGGAACTCGCCGATCAGCCCCGGATCACCGGCTACGAAGCCGGCACGATATCCGGCGAGATTCGATCGCTTCGACAGTGAGTGCACCGCGAGCAAGCCCTCGGTCGAGCCGTCGCTGACATCGGGATGCAGAACTGACACTGGTTCGGCGTCCCAGCCGAGATCGATGTAGCACTCGTCGCTTGCGACGACGGCACGGTGCTCGCGCGCCCACTCGACGACCTTGCGCATGTGTTCGACCGGGAGAACCCGTCCAGTTGGGTTGGATGGCGAGTTGAGCCACACCAGGCGGGCTCGTGTCCGGTCAGCGGAGCCGTCCGCATTCCGAGTTGGGTCGATGTCGCCGGGGAGATCGTCGGCAGGCACCGGAACGGCACCAGCGAGGCGAGCGCCGACGTCATAGGTCGGATATGCGAGTTCGGGGAAGAGGACCTCGTCGCCTGGACCGAGCCCAAGCAGCGACGGAAGGGCGGCCACGAACTCCTTCGTCCCAATGAGCGGCAGGACATCGGTGGCGCTCACCGTGACCGAGAGCCGGCGAGCCAGCCAATCGCTGGCTGCGCCGCGGAGCACCGCCGTTCCTTGCGTACGCGGATAGCCGGGCGCGTCCGCTGCCGCGACCAGCGCAGACTGGACGACACCCGGCGTCGGATCTACGGGAGTACCGACCGACAGGTCGACGATGCCGTCCGGGTGGGTAGCCGCCCTCACGGCGTAGGGCTCGAGAACGTCCCACGGAAAATCGGGCAGCACCGCGCTAGGACGTGGCCGCCGGCCGACATTCGTCCCCGTGCTCACGTGGATCTGGACACCTCGGTTTCTCCGATCGCATTCCAGGACGCAGCGGATAGACCGAGTGTCCGGATAGCGAGCGGGCTCGCGGTCCAGCGAAAACTGCTCAGAGCGCGGGCCTCACCCGATCCACCTCGCCGAGGCGAGCTCACGTGACCGCAGTCTCCTGCGGCGGAAGCGCTGCGATGAGCGGGTGATCCTTTTCGATCAGGCCAAGCTTGGACGCTCCACCGGGCGAGCCTAGGTCGTCGAAGAACTCGACGTTGGCCTTGTAGTAGTCCTTCCACTGCTCCGGTGTGTCGTCCTCGTAGAAAATCGCCTCGACCGGACAGACAGGTTCACAGGCACCGCAGTCGACGCACTCGTCTGGGTGGATGTAGAGCATGCGTTCGCCCTCGTAAATGCAGTCAACTGGGCATTCCTCGATGCATGCCTTGTCCTTCAGGTCGACGCAGGGCTGCGCGATGACGTACGTCACGTCGGTTCCTCTCTTGCGCGGCGTCCCACGGCGGCCCCCCGGGCCACCCGGCCTGCCCCACCGGCCGACTCGCCGCTGACCGCACACCGGCAGGATGGCGGGGAGCGCCCCGGTAGGGCTGACCCCTAGTATCGCGGGCATCCCGGTGCTCCGTGCAACTCGGGGTCCCGAGAAACGCCGAGGTTGCCACCGACTTCTCATGCCCGCTGTTTGGGGGTTCGTGCAGTGAGTTTCGTACCCGCCTACATCGTCTCAATCACGCCGGCAGACGCTGGGCGGCGAGTGTCCGTACGCTCACGTACTGATGACGCGATGCTCACCGATGTTGTTGGTGACCTGCTCGATTGGACCGATGGCGTGCTGCGTATCCGGCGCCGGGACGGCTCCATCGCAGAAGTTGCCGAAGACCGGTTGGTAGCCGCGAAGGCAGTGCCGCCGCCACCGGCCCGGCAGGCGCCGGCGTCCGCCCATGTGGCGATCGATCAGCTCGATCTTGAGGAGATCGCCTCGCGCGGGTGGCTTGGGCTCGAGTCCCGCTGGATGGGCCGGTGGCTGCTGCGAGCGAGCGAGGGCTTCACCGGCCGCGGCAACTCGGTCCTTCCGCTGGGAGACCCCGGCCTGGCGCTGGATGCGGCCCTGGACGAGGTCGCGCAGTGGTACGGAGACCGCGGACTTCCCGGGCGGTTCCAGATGCCGCTCCCTGTGATGTACCGACTGGACGAGGCAGTGGCCGCGCGGGGCTGGCGGGCGTACGACCTCACCCATGTTATGACCGGATCTGTTGCGGCGCTGCGCGAGCTCGTTCCGGCCAGGAACGACCTCCCCCTGGTCGAGTACTCCGACCGGGTCAGCGATGAGTGGATGACTCTCTACCACTACCGGGGGCGCGAGCTGCCACCGATCGCCCGCACGGTGCTCGGCGCCGCCGATCACCCCGTCTTCGCCTCGGTCCGCGACGGTGGCCAAGTGATCGCGATCGTCCGTGGCGCCCTCGCCAACGGCTGGCTCGGCGTGACCGCGCTCGAGGTCCTCCCGTCGGCGCGGAGGCGCGGTCTGGGATCACACGTGATGGGCGGCCTCGCCGACTGGGCCGCTGAGCATGGCGCCCGCTCGATCTATCTCCAAGTAGACACAGCGAATGAGGTCGCGGTCCGCTTCTACGACCGGCTTGGCTTCTACCGCCACCACCAGTACCAGTACCGCTTGGCACCCGGTAACTGATCTGGTGCGCGGTCTTCGGGCCCGGCCAGGGCGTGGGGAGCGGCCACTGGGCGGCTACTAGGGTGGGTGCCGTGCTGCGGCTGTACGACACCCGATCCAGGCAGATCGAGGAGATCGTCCCGGCCACTGCGGGCTCGTTGACGATGTACTGCTGCGGCCCGACTGTCTACCGCGATGCTCATGTCGGCAATCTGCGGACTTTCCTGCTCGGCGACCTGATCAGGCGGATCGCCGAGGCACAAGGGTGGCGCGTCCAGGTCGTTCAGAACATCACTGATGTCGGGCATCTCGAGGACGACGCGGCGCTGGACGCGATCGGCGAAGACAAGATGCTCGCCGAGGCCAGGAAGACCGGTAGGAGCGCGCTAGAGATCGCGCAGCACTACGAGAAGGGATTCCATCAAGATCTGGCGGACCTGAACATCCGACCGGCCGACCTCTATCCACGGGCGTCCGAGTCGATCAATCTGATGCTCGAGCTGGTTGCCCGGCTCGTGGACTCGGGCCACGCCTATGTTGCCGATAACGGATCGGTCTTCTTCGCCGCGAGATCGTTCGACTCCTACGGCGAGATCTCGGGGAACCGTCTGGATGACCTGCGGCCGGGCCATCGCTTCGAGGGAACCGTCGACGAGCACAAACGCTTCCACGCGGACTGGGCACTGTGGAAAGCCGCCGATCCGACGCGACGCGAGCTGGTGTGGGACTCGCCATGGGGGTCCGGTTTCCCCGGATGGCATGTCGAGTGCTCGGCGATGCTGCTGCGATACCTCGGCGAGACCGTCGACGTCCACGTTGGCGGGATCGACCTGCGGTTCCCGCACCACGAGGACGAACGCGCGCAGTCCAATGCCGCGGTCGGCCACGACGTGGTTCGGCATTGGGTCCACGGCGAGCACCTGCTCTTCGAGGGACGCAAGATGGCCAAGTCGAGCGGCAACGTCGTTCTGCTCACCGATGTCGCCGAGCGCGGCCACGACCCGCTTGCGGTACGGATGGCCTTTCTCGAGCAGCGCTACCGCCAGCAGATGAATCTCACCTGGGCCGGCATCGCGGCGGCCGACCGGACGCTCAGTCGGTGGCGGCAGCGGGTGGCCGAGTGGGCGGAGTCGCCCAGTGCGCCGATGGCGGCTGGCTACGCGCGCTCGGTGTACGAGGCGTTCGCTGACGACCTCGACACCGCCACCGCCTTGCAGGCACTGCGCCGGATAGAGAAGGACCCGCAACTCTCGCCAGGAGCGAAGTTCGAGCTGTTCGCACACCTGGACCGACTGTTCGGGCTGGATCTCGCCCGCGATGTTGGGAAACCTAGGGGACCCGCTGCCGTACCAGCCGAGATCAGCGGGCTGCTCGAGGCCAGAGCCGCCGCGAGGGCGGCTAAGGACTGGGGTGAATCGGACCGGTTGCGGGACGAGCTCGCCACCCGCGGTGTGACCGTCGTCGACACGCCAGAAGGCCAGCGAGTCAGCTAACCCTGGTCGCCCGCGTCGCATGAAGGGCACCCTCACCCCAACTCATTGGGTGAGGGTGCCCTTCATGCCAGCGCGGTTGGAGCAGAGATGCCCCCTCATCGAGCGTGGTCAGGGATGGATCTCTTCCTTGCAGGTGATCTCGTCGGCCGGAAGATAGTGGGTGTTGAACTGCTCTCGCCTAACCTCGCGCCCGTTCTGGCTGAACACCCGCCACGTGGTGATGTCGAAGCCTCGCATGCCCTCCTGTGGAACGCAGCGGTCTCGTTTCACCTTGTCGTACGGCTTGACGTTGCGCTCCGGCCCCTCGATGCGGCTAATGCTGTACTTCTTCGTGCCCCAGAACGTCACTGTCACCGAGGTATTCGTCGACGATGCGGTGACGAAGACACCGTGCCCGGAGTCGTTGAGAAAACGAAGGTCCTTGGATCCCCAGAAGACGGTGGCCTCGGTGCCCTTCGGGTAGCGCGGGATCCAGAAGCTGTGCGGATGATGCTCGACGTCGCGCAGCCCGGCATAGAAGATCGCGTTGAATGTCGTGGTCGCGACCGCCGATACACCGCCCCCGAGATCTTTGTCGAAGCTGCCGCCGCCACCGATAATGATGCCCGCGACGAATCCGCGAGCCTCGGTACGTTCACCGACGCGCTGGTTGAAGCTGAACTCCTGGTTGGGCGGGACGAGCGCGCCGTTCAGGTAGCGCGAGGCACGGCTGATGTTGTGGGCGCGGTAAGCGGCATAGGGGAAGTTGGTCGTCCAGGACGAGATCTTCTCCGTGACTCCAAGCTGCCGCGCTTCCTCGGTAGTGATGTCGGGGTCGGCCCGCGTGAGTGTGACCGAGGCGACCCGGTCGGTTGACTTGGGCAGCGCTGCCACCATCGCGGAGGCGAGCTCGTCGGGCGCCACCTCCTTTCCCGCGACCGCGGGCACCACTTTCGGCTTGCCGCCAACGATGCGGAACGATGCGTCCCGCGCCTTCTCCTCGTAGGGAGCGAGCCTGCTGGCCAGAGCGTCGCCAAGCCCGGGTCCGTCGATGACGAGCGTCAGCTTGCCCTTCACCGGCCTGGTCGAGAGGTACGGCGTAAAGATCCTGACCGGGACATCCACCGGGTGACCGGCCACCTGCAACGTCACCGAGGATGCCACGGCGGGCCTGCCGAGCTGCTCCATCGCCCGCTGTACCTCGGCCGCGTCGACCGTGGCCGAGGCGACCTTGACCGGTACCTCCACCCGGCTCGCTCCATCTCCGTACGCGGCCTCGAGGGCCGTACGCGTGCCCGCAGCGTCCAGCTCGCGCCCGGGCTTCGGCTCGACCGGCCGAGCAGTACCGTCGCTGAAGTCGATCGCGCCCTCGGACGGCTTCTGGTGAACCCGCTTGGCGATCCGCGCGACGGTCTTCTGCATGCCATCGCCAGTCGTGGTGACAACCGGATCGACCGATTTGTCGGTTGTCAGGCTCTTGATGATTGAGATCGGGTTCAGGCTGGACGTGCCGGCCGCGGAAACAGTGGCAGCGTAGTCGACCGACAGGCCGGCGTCGGCCGTCGTGACAGCCATCCGCTTGTCCGCGGCTGTCACCTGAATGCGTGCAGGGAGTCGGGCCGGCAGTTCCGTACGGAGTGTCTGCTCCGCTTCGGTCCGCGACATACCGCCGATGTCGACTCCGAGAACGGTCGTGCCGCGCGGGACACCACTACCCGCCGCGATGGCGGCGATGATGTAGGCGAGCAGCAAGATGGCGAAGCCAGCGAGCAGGAGGATCCAGACCAGGCGGCGGTTCGGAGAGTCGGGGGAGGCCGAGGGCTGTTCAGGCTCATCCCCGAGCGCGGGGATGATCGACGTGTCGGCCTGGGACATCTCAGCTCACTCAGAATGCAGAGGACGCTTAGGAGCGGCGTGCCGACCCGCGCTGCTTAACGACCATCCCGCACAGAATTCTCCGAAGATCGGTCCGGCCGCCCTGATCCGCTGCCGGGTCGACTTCTAGACACCTCATTCGCGCCGGTTTGCAGCGGGCACGTGGTGCTCTTGCGAGATAGGGATCGTTCAGCGGCCCCGGGTAGACGCGCCGATCCGTCATGGTAAGTGACGCCGAGGACAGAGTGTTAGGTTGCGTCTCCCAAGACGTGATATTTGCCTTGAAAATAGACAAGTGGTCGATCATCGGGCCGTGGGACAGCGACCGACAGGACCTCGCCGACCACGATGTCGTGGTCACCCCCGTCATAGACCCCTGTCGTCCTGCACTCGATGGTGGCGAGTGCGTCGGCAAGAAGTGCTGCGCCGGTCTCCTCGCCCCTCCTAAAGGGAAAGCCAGAGAGTTGCCCCGCCAGCGGGCGGCCTCTCGTCGCGAACCAGTTCGACGCCTCGATCGCATTCTCGCCGAGCACGGAAACCGCCCACCGGCCGCTCTCGAGAACTGCCTCGTGAAATCTCGCGATCTTCTCAACGCAGACGAGCACCAGGAACGGATCAAGGGAGACCGAGGTAAACGCGTTCGCGGTCATCGCGTGATCGACGCCGTCCGATGACCTGGTGGTCACCACGGTGATCCCAGAGACGAAGCGGCCCAGCGCATCGCGGAACCCGTTGATGTCGACCGAGCGTGCGGCCGCGGCTCCGGCCATCCCGGAGTCGGCAGCGCCTGGCTGCGCCGATTCAGGCTCGAAGTCTGTCACTTAGGCTTACCTTACCTCGCCAATCCCGAGGCAATCGC
>JBKPTD010000139.1:0-25214 GCA_046735375.1 Actinomycetota bacterium
CCAGCGCGAACGTTGTCGAGCCCACCGCTGAGCAGACCTCGACGCCCACGCCGACGAAAACGACGACCAAACCCAAGCCAAAGCCCATGCTCGAACGTGGTGACTCCGGCACAGCAGTGCGCGAACTTCAGGCGCGGCTGCACAAGGCCCGGGTCTACACCGCGTCCGTGACTGGATTCTTCGGCCCCGTGACCCAGCGCGCTGTCAGGGGTTTCCAGAAGAAGTACGACTTCGAGCAGACCGGAGCCGTCGACCGAGCGACGTGGACCAAGCTCGTCAAGGTCAGCGGTGCGATCACCCGCTCGGAGATGTTCCCAGCTCCGCCAGTTACCGGAGTGCTGGACGCCCAGTGCAAGGTCGGCCGAGTCATCTGCATCGACAAGACTGCCCGTCTGGTCCGGTGGGTCGTCGACGGAACGGTCCAATTCGCTCTGGACGCGAGATTCGGCAGCGAGTTCACGCCGACCCGCGAAGGCAGGTTCCAGATCGAATGGAAGGACCGCGAGCACGTCTCGACGCTCTACCACACGAGAATGCCGTTCGCGATGTTCTTCAGTCGCGGTCAGGCGGTGCACTACTCGCCCGACTTCGCCGCCCGCGGCTATGCCGGCGCGTCGCACGGCTGCGTCAACACCAGGAATTGGGCCCTCACCGAGCGCCTCTTCGATGAGACCCGCATCGGTGACAGCGTCGTCGTCTACCGCAGCTAAAGACCACAACGCACACTTCCCAAATGGTGCGGATTCAGTACTGCACCATCCGCGGATGCGGCGACCTGCGCTAGCCGGCTGTGCGGTGAACTTTGTACGGCGCGGCCTGCGCGAGTGGCTTCACGACCAGCAGGTCGATGTTGACATGCGCAGGCCTGCTCACGCACCAGCCGACGCAGTCGGCGACGTCGTCTGCGGTTAACGGGGCCTCCACGCCCGCGTAAACCGCCGCCGCGCGGGCCTCGTCGCCGCCGAAGCGGACGAGGGCGAACTCTTCCGTCTTCACCATCCCCGGGGCGATCTCGGTGATTCGCACCGGCTCGCCGACGAGCTCCAGCCGAAGTGTCTCCGCCACCGCTGCCGTCGCATGCTTAGCGGCCGTATAGCCTCCGCCGCCCTCGTACACGAGGCGCCCCGCGATGGAGCCCATCAGCACGATGTGGCCTCGGCCGCTCGCAACGAGGGCAGGCAGCAGCGCCTTGGTCATCCTGACCGTACCGAGGACGTTCACCTCGTACATCGCTCGCCACTCGCCGACATCGGCCGATTCCACCGCATCGAGGCCGAACGCCCCGCCCGCGTTGTTGACGAGCACCGCACACGATGGGATCCGCGCCGCGAACTCCGCAACTGAGATGTCCGAGGTCACATCCAGCGGGATCGCTGTGCCGTTGATCTCGGCCGCGAGGCTCCTGATCCGGTCCTCCCGCCTGGCTCCCAGAATCACCATGTACCCGTCGGCGGCCAGTCGACGTGCGGTCGCCGCACCGATGCCACTGCTGGCGCCGGTGACGACAGCGACCGGCTTGGTGGCGCCGCCGACCGTCGAAGGGTCGGGAAGGTCGTCAAAGCGACGCGCAGCTTCGCCCGTGGAGTTCGTCACAGGACGAGATCGTGCCAGACCGGGAATTCAGGAAGATCCAAGGGGGTTTATATGCACTGGCATAAATCGTGCTCGCTGGGTGATACAGAGCGAAGTGGCACCTGACCGGCCACAGCCAGCACTGGGGTGGATGAGCAAGCACCCTAGGGTCTGGTGGTGGTGAGTGGCCGCCGGGGCCCGAGTGGATCAAGTACCGGAGGTATTCGAGTGACAGTGCTGCCCGTGCGCCGCGACGTGCCGCGGCGGGTCGCCGTACTCTCCGTCCATACCTCACCGCTCGATCAGCCGGGCACCGGCGACGCCGGCGGCATGAACGTCTATATCGTCGAGCTCGCCAAGCGGATGGCTGCCGTAGGCACCGAGGTCGAGATCTTCACCAGAGCGACCAGTAGAGATCTTCCACCCATCGTGGAGATGGCGCCCGGTGTCGTCGTCCGGCATATCACCGCCGGGCCGTACGGAGGGCTCGCCAAGGAGGATCTTCCCGGCCAGTTGTGTGCGTTCACCTCGGGCGTCCTGCGTGCCGAAGCTCACAACGACCTCGGTTACTACGATCTTGTTCACTCGCATTATTGGCTGTCGGGCCACGTCGGCTGGCTTGCTCAGGAGCGCTGGGGTGTTCCTCTCGTCCACTCCATGCACACCATGGCCAAGGTCAAGAATGCCCTTCTCGCCGAGGACGACATCCCAGAACCGGACGCGCGAGTGATCGGCGAGGCCCAGGTGATTACGGTCGCCGACCGGCTGATCGCGAACACCGCGGAAGAGGCACGGGACCTGGTCGCGCTCTATGGGGCTGACCCGTCCCGGGTGGTCACCGTGCATCCGGGGGTGGACCTGGATGTCTTCAGATCCACCGACATCGGTGCTGCCCGCGCCAGGCTCGGCCTGCCGGCGGACGGCATCGTCCTGCTGTTCGTTGGCCGCATTCAGCCACTCAAGGCTCCCGACCTGCTGCTGCGGGCGGCGACCCGGATGATCGAGGCCGACCCGTCGCTCCGAGAGCGGCTCGTGGTCGCGATCGTCGGTGGGCCGAGTGGATCGGGCCTCGCGGCGCCTGAGCATCTGCACAAGCTTGCCGCCACGCTGGGGATCGCCGACCTCGTCCGCTTCGAGCCGCCAGTGCCGCAGCGCGATCTCGCCGATTGGTATCGCGCGGCAACGGTGACCGTCGTGCCCTCCTATAGCGAATCCTTCGGGCTTGTTGCCCTCGAGTCCCAGGCCTGCGGTACACCAGTGGTCGGTGCAGCTGTGGGCGGCCTTCGCACGGCGGTGGCCGATGGGATTTCTGGCGTACTCATCGACGGGCACGACCCGGATAGCTACGGCGACGTGCTCCGGCGCATCGCTATCGAGCCGCGGCTGCGGGCGCACCTCGCTCGCGGCGCCGGCGAGCATGCCGTACGGTTCGGCTGGTCGGCGTCGGCTGCGACCTTGCTCGATGTTTATGGCGAGGCGATTGCCGAGCGCCGGCTGGCAGAGCTCGACGGCGAACTGGTTGGGTGATGGAGCAGGCCGAGCGCAGCTCACGCAGGAATGGCCCTGGTGAGCCAGCATCTCCGGGCGACACGGCGGATCTGCTGCGGCAGGCCCTGATTGAGGCCGGCGTCGCCTACGAAGAACCTACCGTCGGCAATTTCGTGGCGACCCTTCCTGGTGTACGGAAGCTGAGCACGACGTGTTCGCTCGTCGTCGGAACGCATTCCCTGTCCGTGAATGCGTTTGTGGCCCGCCGGCCCGACGAAAATCATGAGACCGTCTATCGCTGGCTCCTCGAACGCAACACCAGAGCGCCTGGCATCGCGTTCGCACTCGATCGGCTCGGCGACGTTTACCTGGTCGGGCGAATTCCGCTGGAGGAGGTCACCGCCGCCGCCGTAGATCGGATCCTCGGCGCGGTGCTGGCTGAAGCAGACGGCGCATTCAACACGATCCTCGAGCTCGGGTTCGCTTCGGCGATCCGCAAGGAGTGGGCGTGGCGGCGCAGCCGTGGCGAGTCGACCGCGAATCTGGAGGCCTTCAAGCACCTCGCGGATTAGTGGTCACGCCCGCAAGTACTCCGCGGCGTCTGACGGGCCCGGCCGGCGCCTCGCCACGTTGTCGTCGTCGCCGTTAACGCCGCTAGCGGCCTCCTCCTCCGCCTTGCGATGCATCCGGCCGGGCCCGCCATACACCGCGAGACTCACGGGCGCCACCACTGTCGTCGCTGCCGAGGCTGGACCTTACGGCGGAGCGGTACGCCCGCCGATACGCTCAGGCCATGCCTGCGCCGACCGTGTCTGCCGAGGGAACGCCAGGGGCTGCACCCGTTCCGTACACGCTCGTCCTTCTCCGCCACGGCGAGAGCGAGTGGAACGCCAAGAATCTGTTCACCGGATGGGTGGACGTCGACCTGTCGGCCAAGGGTGAGGCCGAGGCGGCGCGCGGCGGCGACCTCTTGGCCGAGCGGGATCTGCTGCCTGATGTAGTTCACACGTCGGTCCTGCGCCGTGCGACGAGGACGGCGGATATCACGCTGAATAGATGTGACCGGCACTGGATCCCCGTCCGTCGATCATGGCGTCTCAACGAGCGGCACTATGGCGCTCTGCAGGGCAAGAACAAGGCGCAAACGCTGGAGAAGTTCGGCGAGGAGCAGTTCATGCTCTGGCGCCGGTCCTACGACGTCCCGCCACCTGTCCTGCCAGAGGACGATGAGTTCTCGCAGTTCTTCGATCCGAAATACGCGGACCTCCCCCCAGAAGCTCGGCCCAGAACCGAATGTCTCGCCGACGTTGTGCGGCGGATGCTGCCCTACTGGTATGACGGGCTCGTCCCCGACCTGCGCGCGCGCCGTGTCGTTCTTGTCGCCGCGCACGGCAACTCCCTGCGGGCGCTGGTGAAGCACCTTGACGGGATATCCGATGCAGCGATCGCGGGCCTGAACATTCCCACGGGAATCCCCCTCTTGTACGAGCTTGACGCGGAGATGCGCCCGCTCGTGCCAGGTGGGGAGTATCTCGATCCAGGCGCGGCGGCCGAGGCGATCGAGGCCGTGAAGAACCAGGGACGCTGACCGAGCCGCTAACTACGCTGGCGCATCTGTCGGGCGGCGGCGCGGGCGGCCGCTGCTTCCTGTTCGGGGGTGGCGTATTCACCGGTCGCCAGGAAGACGATCCGGCGAGCGACCGAGACGGCGTGATCCGCGTAGCGCTCGTAATAGCGGCCGCACAGCGCGACATCGATCGCGGTCTCTGCGCCGTACGGCCAGTCCTTGCGCAGCATCTGGCGGAGCAAGTCCCGGTGCAGCCGGTCCATCTCGTCGTCGTCGCTTTCGAACTCGAGCGCGGCGGCGACGTCTTTGGACGCGATCACATTGCCTGCCTTCGCCACGATCCGCTCCGCCACCTGGCCCATCTGCAGGATCGTCGCGCGCATCTCGGCCGGGATCGCAGAGGACGGGTAGCGCAGCCGCGCGACCTTCGCCACGTTTAGCGCCCCATCACCCATCCGTTCCAGGTCCGCGCTCATCCGCAGGCTGGCGACGATCGTGCGCAGGTCAGTGGCGACCGGCTGCTGGCGGGCGAGAAGGTCAAGCGCGCGGCTCTCCAGGTGATGCTGAAGATCATCGATCTGCTCGTCGGCTTCGATCACAGACTCGGCGAGCTTGAGATCGGCGTCGAGCAGAGCGGTGGTCGCCCTAGCCATCGCCGAGCCGGCCAGCCGGGTCATCTCGACCAGCTGGTTGCCAATCGCGTCAAGCTCCTCGTGAAAGAGGTCACGCATGGAACTCCCCAGGATCTTCAGAATCGTCGGTATGAGCCCACAATTCCCTCATCCCTCATCATGATGCGCGTCCGTCGAGGACGGTGGGCGACGGGGCAAGCTTGAGCTCGCCTGACAGTAGAGCGCAAGGACTAGCGGGTGACGCCCGTTTAGGTGAAGCGAGACCGTACGGAAGGTGAACATCCACGGAGAATTCGCCATCCGGGACACTGTGGAACACCGCCGAAGCGTGTCCCGCATACGATCGAGACCGTGGACCCGGTTGTCGCCGCCGGTGTAGTAGCCGCAATCGCGGGTGTCCTCACCGGCTTCGCGGCCGGTCTCGCGTTCCGTTTCTCCGCACACGAACGCGCGGCGACACCGCCTCCCGAGCCGATCTTGCCGGCCGGAGTCGGCCAGGTACTCTCCATCCTTCGGTCATCCGCCGTTGTCCTGGACGAGAACGACGCGGTCGTCAAGGCGAGCCCTGCCGCTCACGCGCTTGGACTGGTGTCTGGGGATCGGCTCAAGGTAAGCACACTGCTGCGGCTCGCCCGGCAGGTCCGCAGGGACGGCGAGATCCGAGAGGCCGAGCTCGATATCCCCCGCGGCCGCCTCGGCGATCAGCGACTCAGGGTCTCCTCCCGCGTCGCACCGCTCGGCGCGCGGCTCGTCCTGGTCCTCGTCGAGGACCGTACCGAGGCTCGCAAGATCGAGGCGGTTCGCCGAGACTTCGTCGCGAACGTCAGCCACGAGCTCAAGACTCCCGTGGGTGCTCTCGCCTTGCTCGCGGAGGCAATCCAGTCGGCGTCTGAAGACCCGGAGGCCGTGCGCCGGTTCGCCGATCGGATGACGACAGAATCCAACCGCATCACCAAGATCGTGCAGGAGCTCATCGACCTGTCTCGGCTGCAGGCACCTGATCCGGACCGGGCGGCAGCCGCGGTGCTCGTCGACGATGTGGTACACGCTGCCGCCGAGCGTACGAAGGCGATCGCAGTCGTCAAGGACATCGAGATCGCCATTGGTGGTGAGCACGGCCTGAAGGTGCTCGGGGACGAAGCCCAACTTGTGACGGCACTCGGGAACCTCGTGGAGAACGCAGTCAACTACAGCCCGGAACAGACCCGGGTGGCGATCGGCGTGGGCCGATCCGGGGACCTGGTGGAAATCTCGGTGACCGACCAGGGAATCGGGATCCCAGTGCGTGATCGTGACCGGATCTTCGAGCGGTTCTACCGGGTGGACCCGGCGCGCTCACGTGAGACCGGTGGAACCGGTCTCGGCTTGTCGATTGTCAAACACGTCGTACAGAACCACGGTGGCGAGATCCGCGTCTGGAGCGTCGAGGGGTCCGGCTCGACGTTCACCATCAGGCTTCCACTCCTCACCGACACCGGGGGAGGTGCACCCGGAGTCGGTTCCGCCGGCCAGCAGAATGTGTCACCCAGTCCGCTCAGACGATTCAGACCCGCCCAGGAGGATCTCCGTTGACCCGCTTGTTAGTCGTTGAGGACGAGGAGTCGATTGTCGACGCCCTCTCGTACATGCTCCGTAAGGAGGGCTTCGAGGTCGCCGTCGCGAACGCCGGTCCCGCAGCTCTTGACGAGATGGATCGCAGCGGCGCCGACCTCGTGCTGCTCGACCTGATGCTGCCTGGACTGCCTGGTACGGAGGTATGCCGCCAACTGCGGCAGCGGTCGAATGTTCCGGTGATCATGCTCACCGCAAAGGACAGCGAGGTCGACAAGGTGGTCGGCCTCGAGCTCGGTGCCGACGACTACGTGACCAAGCCGTTCTCCTCGCGTGAGCTTGTCGCTCGCATTCGGGCGGTGTTGCGGCGCCGCGGTGAACCAGAGGAGTTGCTGAGCGCCACGCTAGAAGCGGGTCCGGTGCGAATGGACGTGGACCGGCATGTGGTCACGGTCGACGGCACAGCGGTACAGCTGCCGCTGAAGGAGTTCGAACTTCTCGAACTGCTGTTGCGCAACGCCGGCCGGGTGCTCACCCGGATGCAACTCATCGATCGCGTCTGGGGAAGCGATTATGTCGGGGACACCAAGACCCTCGACGTCCACATCAAACGGCTGCGCGCGAAGATCGAGCCAGACCCGAGCACGCCGCGCTACATCGTGACCGTGCGGGGCCTCGGCTACAAGTTCGAACCCTAGGACCGCAGCCCTGATGCGAGCCTCAGCCCGTTCAGGACGCGGTTGGCGACGCGGACTCGGTGTCGGTCGGGCTGGTGGTGGTCGTTGGCGTGTTGCTCGTCGTCGGCGTTGGTTGCGCCGTCGGGGCGAACGAGGCAAACGGGCCTGTGCCTGCCTGGACGACGACGTTGAACGTGATCCTGCCTGCCTTGTCGAAGATCAGTGTCACGAGCGCAAGCTGGCCCGGCCGGGCAATCGCGTCAAGTCCGTCGACCGTGACCGTCGGCTGTCCCTGAGCACCCACGTGCACTGCACCGTGGGCCGGCACGGTGATCGCCGCCGCGACGTCAAGTGGCGTCGACGGGGTCGCTGTCGCAGCGCCGGCGCCGGTTTGCGGCGGTGTGATCTGCAGTGACCGCAGCGCCTGCGGCTCGTTGCTGGTGTTGACCAGGGTCACAACCGCTGCCGCGGGGCCGCCGCCGTCGGTCTGGATGAGCATGAAGGAGCGGACCCGCATAGGGCCGATGTCACCGCTGGGATGAGGTGGGGAGACCTGCTCGGTCGGCGCATCGAAGCCGACGCCGCAACCTGCGAGTGCAGCCGACAGCGCAAGAACGACAGCCGCTGTGGCTGCGGCACGGCGAATGCGAAGCTTCACTGCGACGATCTCCTCCGGCGTTGGCCAGGTCTGCTGGGCGACGTGGCGAACTGCTGGTCGCCCAGCGTAGCGAGGATGATCTGTGCCGGTGCCTCCGGCTCCCGCCGGGGACGCTAGGTCACCCTACTGCCGGACACCAGAAAGAGCGCGACATCAACGACGGCGATGCCGATGGCGGCGAGGAATGGCGCGGTTGACCGCCGACCCGCTCGCTCCTGCCGCATGCCGACCCGGACTCCGACTGTCCCTGCCGTCACCGCTGCTGCCGCTATGACGGCTGCGGGCACCCAGGCCGGCGATGGACCGAGGATCAATAACGCTGAGGCGGTCGCAAGCGCCGCGATCGACACCGCGGCCGAGCGGAGCCTGCCGAGCCGCTGGGGCAGGCCGTTGACGCCGGTCGCAAGGTCGTCGTCGATATCAGGCAGCACATTGGCGAAGTGCGCGCCGGCGCTGAGGAGCGCGGCAGCTGTGGTCAGCCACAACGGAGCCCATTCGCCCTCATCGCCGCCGAGGAGAACGAACGATGGAAGAAGACCGAAACTGATCGTGTACGGCAGGAAGGAGGCAATGGTTCGCTTGGCCCACCGGTTGTATTGCTCAGCGGACAGCCAAGCCAGGAAGCCGACCAGACCCGCCTGCCAACCGTGGAAAGGGAGGGATACCACAAGCGCGACGGTCGCGGCGGTGGCGGCCACTGCGACCATGTTGGCCGAGACCATGCCGGTTGCAATGGGCTTGTCCGCACGATGAGACAGCCGGTCGCGCTCGCGGTCAAGGTAATCGTTCTCCCAGCCGATTGAGAGCTGACTGGCCAGTACCGTCACAGCGACGAGAGCAGACCCCGCGACCCCCCGCCCGGCCGCCGCCGCGAACGTCGTGGCGACCGCGGTTACGGCGATGGAGGGCAAGGGGTGGCAGGCGAGAGCCAAGCCGAGGAAAGCGCGCGACAAACTGTCGCGATCGCCGGTCCTATCCACCGGACCCTGAGCTGGAGCCGTTTGGTGCTAACGAGGTGTGGCCGGGCGAGCTCAGGGGAGCCAGCTCTGGCTCCAGCCGAACGCCCGGCGCGAGCTCGCGGAACACGGCGCCGACGATGCCGTCGGCGTGGACGAGGAGCACGGTAACCCCACGCGCCGCATACGTCGCCGTCAGCGTGCCGCTGGGATCGACCACGGGAGCAGCGGTGCCGTTGCCGACATCTCTCGCGGTCTTTTGGATCTCTGTCCGCATCGCCTCACTGCCGACGAGATACATCGGGTAGCCGTACTCCTTGACCTGCCGGAACAGATCGTCGAGCAGGGGGACGCATTCGCAGGAAGGTGGGATCAGGGCGAGGACGCCCGGGCGCAGCTCACGGCTGTTTTTCGACAGCCCACCGACCAGGAGTTCGGTCGCTGGCAGCAGCCCGCCGAGTTCGCCGACGGGTGGAGAAGTCTGCTGAGCCAGCGGCAGCGTCCGCGGTGTTCGATGCACCTGATGGGGCCCGAGGATCGCCAGCATGCTGGCAACCAAGCCGACGAACACCAGGACGGCCACGAGAATTGGCCCGGACAGCCCGTATCGACGCCAGCGGCGAGTGAGAAAGACCTTCGCGACGAGTGCCCGGGCCCGGGCCAGCCGGCGCTCTCGATAATAGGCACGGACGTCCGGATCGAGCTCGCTGGCGTCGTCTGGGACGACGACATTGACCGACGGCAGGTCGTCGAAGCGTCCGTCGTCACGGCCCGGTCCGTTGTGGCCGTGGGTTCCCACGAACCCAGTATGTTCTTTTTCCGCCACTTCGCGCCCGCCGCATCGCACACACCCGCGCCATCCACGAGTGTGGCGGCGTGGACTGCGAAGCCCGCCGCATGGCACCACCTCAGTCCGCACGATGTGGCGGCGCGGTACTGCGAATCTCACTGGTACCAGCCACTTCTCCCGAGACCAAGGTGGCAGCACACAGCGGCCTGAACGCCATTCGGCTGCACCTCTCGATGCACCTTGTCGGGCTTTTGTCAAGCCTGAGTGCCACATCGTTTCGGCAGCTGACCAGGCCAAACGGAGATCGAGGTGAAACGTCCGCGTGTTACCCTTGTATCCGGAGGAAGGGGTATCTAACACATGACGTTCAAGGTCGGCGAGACTGTCGTCTATCCGCATCACGGGGCGGCCCGGATCGAGGCCATCGAGACCCGCACCATAAAAGGCCAGGACAAAATCTATTTGGTCCTTAAGGTCGCACAGGGGGATCTCACCGTACGCGTACCCGCAGACAACGTCGACCTCGTCGGTGTCCGCGATGTCGTTGGCCAGGACGGCCTCGACCGTGTGTTCGAGGTGTTGCGACTGCCGCACACCGAGGAGCCGACCAACTGGTCGAGGCGCTACAAGGCCAATTTGGAGAAGCTCGCCTCCGGTGATGTGATCAAGGTCGCCGAGGTTGTCCGTGACCTTTGGCGCCGGGAGCGCGAGCGCGGTCTGTCTGCTGGCGAGAAGCGCATGCTGGCGAAAGCCAGGCAGATCCTCGTGAGCGAGCTCGCGCTTGCCGAGAACACCAACGAGGACAAGGCCGAAGCCATCCTGGACGAGGTCCTCGCTTCCTGACGGGGTGCCGGCCCCCCGCCCCGCCCGACGGATCTCTTCGTGTCCCTGAGCCAGGGCAGCGTGCCACTTCCGCGTCCCTCGTTTCGCGTTGGCGTCGGTGTTGACGTCCACCCGTTCGAGGAGGGTCGCCCGCTGAGGCTCGCCGGCCTGGATTGGCCGGGTGAGCGCGCGGGCTTGTCAGGGCACTCCGATGGTGATGTCGCCGCGCATGCCGCCTGCGACGCGCTGTTTTCGGCGAGTGGCCTGGGTGATCTCGGCAGTCAGTTCGGCACCGACGACCCGCAGTGGAAGGGAGTGTCGGGCGTCGTACTGCTTGAGGAGGCAGCGTCACGGCTGCGGGCCGCGGGATTCGAGATCGGCAACGTTGCCGTGCAAGTGATCGGACAGCGCCCGCGGCTGGCAACCCGGCGCGCCGAGGCGGAAAAGGTCCTGTCGGCCGCGGTTGCGGCTCCAGTGAGCGTTGCCGCGACGACCACAGACGGGCTTGGGCTCACAGGGCGTGGTGAAGGAGTCGCCGCGTTGGCGACTGCGCTGGTGATACCGCCACTGACGGAACGCTGAGGGCGGACTGGGTGATCTCGTAGGCTTGACGGGTGGGTATCCAGCTGCACGACAGTGCCGCGCGTGCGGTTCGTGACTTCGTCCCGCTGCAACCGGGACAAGCCACCATTTACCTATGTGGCGCCACCGTCCAGTCGCCGCCGCACATCGGCCACATCAGGTCCGGGATCAACTTCGACATCCTGCGCCGTTGGCTGGCCTATCGCGGGTTCAAGGTGACCTTTGTCCGGAATGTCACCGATATCGAAGACAAGATCCTTCACGCCGCCGGGCACGAAGGCGTTCCCTTCTGGATCGTCGCGGAACGCAATGAGCGGGCATTCTCAGAGGCGTATTCCGCGCTCGGCTGCCTGCCGCCCGACGTGGAGCCACGCGCCACCGGACACGTGCCGGAGATGATCGCCCTGATTCAGCGGTTGATCGCACGGGGCCACGCGTATGCATCGGGCGGCGATGTCTATTTCGATGTCGCATCGTTCCCGGCCTATGGGGCGCTGTCGGGCCAGCGGCTCGATGCTCTGCAACCAGCCGCCGACACAGCGGTCGAGACGCACAAAAGTGATCCGCGGGACTTCGCCCTGTGGAAGGCCTCCCGCTCTGGTGAACCTGCGTGGGACACGCCGTGGGGGCCTGGACGACCCGGTTGGCATATCGAGTGCTCCGCGATGTCCACCAAGTACCTCGGACCGGTCTTCGACATCCACGGCGGAGGGATAGATCTGATCTTCCCGCACCACGAGAACGAGATCGCCCAATCGAAGGCCGCCGGCGACGGCTTCGCCCGATATTGGATGCACAACGCGTGGGTGACGCTGGCGGGCGAGAAGATGAGCAAGTCGCTCGGCAACTCCTTGCTGGTCTCCGAGATGGTCCGCCGGTGGCGACCGGTCGTGCTTCGCTATTACCTCGCTGCGCCGCACTATCGGTCGACCATCGAATACTCCGAGCCCGCACTCGGCGAGGCTGCCGCGGCATGGGCGCGGATCGAAGGTTTCGCTCGCCGCGCGAGCGACCTGGTCGGTGAGGTCGATCCTGCGGCCGAGATGCCCGCGGAATTCGCCGCCGCCCTCGATGCCGATCTCGCCGTTCCGCAGGCCCTGGCCATCGTGCATGCGGGGGTTCGCGACGGCAATCTGGCTTTGTCCGTCGGCGATAAGGATGCGGTGTCCAAGCACCTTGCGGAGGTCCGCGCGATGCTGGGTGTGCTTGGCCTGGATCCGTTCGACCCGCACTGGGCAGGCACCGACTCCGGTACGGATGCGCGGCTTCGCGCTGCCGTCGACACGCTGGTCGCCGTCGCACTCGAGCAGCGCGAGGCGGCGCGGACACGCAAAGACTTCGCGGCGGCGGACGCGATCCGGGCCCGGCTGGCCGCGGCCGGCATCCGCATCGAGGACACCCCCTCGGGCCCCCGTTGGGAACTCGAGCAGTGAGTGGCAGCGATGGCCGGTAACAGCAGGCGCCAAGGCGCGAGGCGCAAGTCAGGCACGAAGAAGGGTTCAGCCGTCGGCTCAGGCGGTCAGCGCAAGCGTGGTCTGCAAGGGAAGGGTCCGACGCCGCTGGCTGAAGCGCGTAAAGGCCATCCCGCAGCGCGACGCGCGGCGCGAGCCGCCCGCGCCGGCACCGCGGACAGGAGTGGTGCTCGGCCGGCTGTGGGGAAAGACCGCGCGGGCGGACCCGACCGCCGAGCCGGCCGTGGAGCGACCGAGGTGATTGCTGGCCGCAACGCTCTGGTCGAGGCCTTGCGCGCCGGGGTGCCGGTCACCCACCTGTACGTCTCCGAGCGCATCGACACGGATGACCGCGTTCGCGAGGTGCTCAAGACGGCGGCGAATCGCGGCATTCCCTTGCTCGAGGCGCCGAGGGCTGAGCTCGACCGGATCAGTGGCGGCGCGGTCCATCAGGGTCTGGCCGCTCAGGTGCCACCGTATGACTACGCTCATCCCGACGACCTGCTCGAGCGGGCGAACACGGCCGGCGAGGCGCCGCTGGTTGTAGCGCTCGACGGTGTGACCGATCCGCGGAATCTCGGTGCGGTGGTCCGATCGGCGGCCGCGTTCGGCGCACACGGCGTGCTCGTGCCGCAGCGCCGGTCCGCTGGCATGACCGCGGCGGCGTGGAAGGCCTCCGCTGGGGCGGCGGCCAGGATCCCGGTAGCGCGGGCGACCAACCTGACCCGGACGCTCGACGCCTACCGATCGGCCGGTGTCTTCGTGATCGGCCTGTCGGCCAATGCAGACGTCGAGATTGCCGGTATCGAATTGGCCGCGGATCCGCTCGCCCTCGTGGTCGGGTCGGAGGCCAAGGGGCTGTCCAGGCTGGTCGCCGCGAGCTGTGATCTGCAAGCGCGCATCCCGATGGCGGCCGGGACCGAGTCGCTCAATGCCGGGGTCGCGGCTGGAATCGCGCTGTACGAGATCGCCCGGCGCCGCAAGCACTGAGGTCGTTCGGTCCGCTGGAATGTGACAGTGTGTCAGGGTGGGGCGGCTTCCCTCGTCAGCTTGGCCATTGAGCCAGTCAGGTCCCCGAACCACACTCGAACAACAGCCCGGCGCGGGCACGTGAATCCTCCGGAGAGTCCTCATGGCTGAGCACGCGCACCTGCACACAGAGCTACTGGCGAGGCACCGCGCGGTGCTGCCGAACTGGCTCGCTCTTTACTACGAGCAGCCGATTGCGCTGGTCGGCGGCAAAGGACGGCATGTCGTCGACGCGGAGGGCAACCGATACCTTGACTTCTTCGCCGGGATTCTCACAAACATGCTCGGTTACAACGTTCCTGAGATCGTGGCGGCGGTGCAGGATCAGGCCGGCAAGATCGTGCATTCCTCAACCTTGTATCTGATCGAGAATCAGGTCACGCTCGCGGAGCGGATCGCTGAGCTGTCGGGAATCGCCGACGCGAAGGTCTTTTTCACCGCGTCAGGCACCGAGGCGAACGAGGCCGCCCTGTTGCTCGCGACGCAGTTCCGTCGCTCCAACCAGGTGCTGGCGATCCGCAACAGCTACCACGGCAGGTCCTATGCCGCGATGGGGATTACCGGCAACCGTGGTTGGTCCGCATCGGCGCTCACTCCGGTGAATGTCAGCTACGTGCACGGCGGCTACCGGCTGCGCAGCCCGTTCGGTCACCTACCAGACGATGAGTACATCGCCGCCTGTGTCGACGACCTGAGGGATGTCATCAATGTGACCACATCAGGCGACGTCGCATGCATGATCGCGGAGCCGGTACAGGGAGTGGGTGGCTTCGCCGTCCCACCTGATGGCCTCTTCGGTGCGATGAAGCCCGTTCTCGATGAATACGGGATCCTCTTCATCTCCGACGAGGTCCAGACCGGCTGGGGGAGGACAGGAGACCACTTCTGGGGCATCGAGGCTCACGGCTTCACACCCGACCTGATGACCTTCGCAAAGGGTCTCGGCAACGGTTTGACCATTGGCGGTGTCGTTGGCCGTGGCGAGATCATGGACTGTCTGACCGCGAACTCCATCTCCACCTTCGGCGGCAATCCGCTGTCAACGAGGGCCGGGTTGGCCACCCTCGACTACGTCCTCGAACACGACTTGCAAGCGAATGCGGCGAAGCAAGGCGCCCGACTGATTGCCGGGCTGCGGGAGGCGGCCGCGAGCTGTCCCAGCGTCGCTGAGGTTCGCGGCAAAGGATTGATGATCGGAATCGAGCTTTGCCGGCCTGGCACCACGACGCCGGATGCCGCGGCTGCCTCCGCAGCGCTCGAGGCCTGCCGTCGCGACGGTCTCCTCGTCGGAAAGGGTGGTCAGCTCGGGAACGTGCTCCGAATCGCGCCACCGCTCACGCTCACCGACGAGGAGTGCGAGGACGGCCTGCGGATTCTGGCCAACGCCATGGCCGAGCTAGGCGGCTGAGACTGCCCGGCATGCCTGCGACACAGCTGAGGACGAAGAGGTGACGGACGTGGCGGAGATCAAACGCATCACCCATTGGATCGACGGGAAGCCCTATGGGGCTCCGCCGGATGTGACCGGTGAGGTCTTCGACCCTGCGACGGGGGAACTCAGCGGCCACGTCGACTTTGCCGGTCAGGCGGAGGTGGATCTGGCCGTCGCGGCCGCCCTGCGCGCCTTCGAGAGCTGGCGGGACTCGTCGCTAGCACGGCGTACCCGAGTGCTCTTCACCTTCCGCAACCTCGTGACGGAGCACCGCGAGGAGATCGCAGGACTGATCACCGCCGAGCACGGCAAGACACTCGAGGACGCCGCGGGGGAGCTCCAGCGCGGCCTGGAGGTCGTCGAATTCGCCTGCGGGATCCCGCACCTGCTCAAGGGCGGCTTCGCTGAGAACGTGTCCACCGCTGTGGATTCCTACTCGCTGCGACAGCCGCTGGGGGTGGTGGCGGGTATCACGCCTTTCAACTTTCCCGCCATGGTGCCCATGTGGATGTTCCCGATAGCTATCGCCTGCGGGAACACCTTCGTTCTCAAGCCGTCGGAGAAAGATCCCTCCACCTCGGTCAAGCTCGCCGAGTTGTGGGCCGAGGCCGGGCTGCCGGACGGTGTCTTCAACGTCGTTCACGGGGGGAAGCAGGCCGTTGACGGGCTCCTGACGCATCCCGACGTCCGGGCGGTCTCGTTTGTCGGCTCGACGCCGATCGCTCGTTACGTGTACGAGGCCGGCACGTCGCACGGCAAGCGCGTACAAGCACTCGGCGGTGCCAAGAATCACATGGTCGTCCTTCCAGATGCCGACCTCGACCTGGCCGCGGATGCGGCTGTCAATGCTGGCTTCGGTTCCGCGGGCGAGCGGTGTATGGCCATTTCGGTCGTCGTGGCGGTCGACCCGATCGGCGACGAGCTTGTCGCCAGGATCGGCGAGCGGATCCGTGGGCTCCGCGTGGGGGACGGCCGGCGCAGCTGCGACATGGGCCCGCTGGTCACCCGGGCGCACCGAGACAAGGTCGCTGGTTACCTTGATGCCGGCCAGTCCGCGGGCGCCGCGCTGGTCGTCGACGGGAGGACCTGGCAGGTGGATGGCTCAGACAGCGGCTTCTGGCTCGGTCCAAGCCTGTTCGATCATGTGAGCCCGGAGATGTCGATCTACCAAGACGAGATCTTCGGCCCGGTCCTGTCCGTGGTACGGGCCGCCACTTATGACCAGGCGGTCGAGCTAGTCAACAACAACCCCTACGGCAACGGCACGGCGATCTTCACCAACGACGGCGGTGCGGCGCGGAAATACCAGCACGAGGTCCAGGTGGGCATGGTCGGAGTGAACGTGCCGATCCCGGTGCCTATGGCCTACTTCTCGTTCGGCGGCTGGAAGTCGTCGCTGTTCGGAGACACGAACATGCACGGACCGGACGGCGTGAATTTTTACACCAGGACGAAGACGGTCTCCGCACGGTGGCCAGTCCCAACCGGAGCCCGCGCCATCGCCCTGCACTTCCCCACGACCGAGTAGTGTCCCGGCGCAATCGAGAGGAAAAGTCGATTGCCGGTCCCGATAGCCTGAGGTCGTGAACGATCAACTGACGTCCGACGACGAGGCTGTGGACGATCTTCCCGAGCAGATGAAAGTGAGACGGGAGAAGCTCGACCGGATCAGACAGCGCGGCGCCGACGCCTATCCGCTTGGCTTTCCGCGGACGGCCACCATTGCCGAGATCCGCCAGAAGTATGCGGAATTGTCGCCCGACGCTCACACGGGAGAGAACGTCGGTGTCGTCGGCCGGATAATGCTGAATCGTATCGGTGGAAAGTTGTGTTTCGCGACGATTCGGGACGGTAGCGGGGAAATCCAGATCATGCTGAGCCTTGACCGGCTCGGTGCGGAATCTCTTGCCGACTGGAAGTCCGACGTAGATCTCGGTGACCATGTCGGAGTCGAGGGCGAGGTGATCACCTCGAAGCGGGGAGAGTTGTCGATCCTTGCCAGCCGATGGGCGATCACCGCGAAATGTTTGCGTCCGCTTCCCGATAAACACAAGGGACTGACCGATCCGGAAACCCGGATCCGCCGCCGCTATCTGGACCTCATTGTGAATCCGGACGCGCGATTCATGCTGAAGGCCCGCAGTGAGGTGGTCCGGTCACTTCGGGATTCGCTCCAACGCAGAGGTTTCATCGAGGTAGAAACGCCGATGCTCCAGGTCGTGCCGGGCGGTGCCGCGGCGCGACCATTCGTGACCCACATCAACGCCTATGAGCTCGATCTCTACCTCAGAATCGCCCCTGAGCTTTATCTCAAGCGACTGCTCGTCGGCGGGAGTGAGAAGATCTTCGAGATCAACCGGAACTTCCGCAACGAGGGCGCGGACGCGACCCACAATCCCGAGTTCACAATGCTCGAGCTATATGAGACATACGGTGACTACACCACGGTGGGAAGGCTCACCCGCGAGCTTATCCAGGAGGCGGCCGAGCGTGTCTTCGGCTCGCAGGTGGTGCGCCACCTGGACGGCACGGAGCACGACCTGGGCGGCGATTGGGCAGAAATCACCCTCTACGGCGCCGTGAGCGAGGCTCTGGGTGAGGACGTCACACCGGCGACGTCATACAAGGTGCTCCACGATCACGCTGGTCGTCTTGGGGTGGACGTGGATCCGTTGTGGGGCCCTGGCAAACTCGTCGAGGAGATCTTCGAGGAGGCAGTGGTTCCGAGCCTCACGGCGCCAACCTTCGTCCGGGATTTTCCTGAGGAGACGAGCCCATTGACCCGGTCGCATCGCAGTCGCCCGGGCGTGACCGAGAAGTGGGATCTCTACATCTTCGGGGTGGAGCACGGTACCGGATACTCCGAACTCACCGACCCTGTCGTGCAGCGCGACCGTTTCATTGCCCAGGCGCTGGCCGCCGCGCGCGGGGACCGTGAGGCGATGCGACTGGACGAGGATTTCATCCAGGCGCTCGAGTACGGCATGCCACCTGCCGGTGGGATGGGAATGGGTGTCGACCGTCTACTCATGACCTTGACCGGCGCCGGTGGAGTGCGCGAGACGATTCTTTTTCCGCTGGTCAAGCCGGACTAGCCGACTTGTTCCCGCGTTATGCCGGTAACTAGGCGGCGATCGGCCAGCGGGAATGGGGAGTGACGATTGATGGGCGATGTAGTTGCCGCCCTTGTGCCACCGATCGTTGTGGCCGTTGCGTTCGTGGTCGTCATCGTGGCCATCATCAGGAACCAGGGGGGAACCAAGTGAGCAGCGGACGCAAAGGGGCGCCGTACGGTAATGGCGCCGTCGCGTTCGGCAATCTCACCCTTGCCACGGCTTGCGCGATCGTCGGAAATCCGATTTCCTAACGAAACCAATCCGGTTGCTTCACGCCAGAAATCGGGGAATAGCTCATGGCTCAGAAGGTTCAGGTCACGCTGGTCGACGATTTGGACGGCTCGGAGGCAGAAGAGACTGTCCGCTTCAGCCTGGACCGGGTCGACTACGAAATCGACCTCTCAACGAAGAACGCCGCGAGGCTTCGCGATGCACTTGCTCAGTACGTCGGCGCCGCTCGCCGGATGGGCGGCCGCCGGGCTAGTGGCGGTGCGCGCCGGGGTCGTGCTGGAGGCAATGGGACGGCCGCGATCCGTGATTGGGCCAAGAGCAAGGGCTACAAGATCAGTGATCGAGGCAGGGTTCCGGCCAACATCGTCGAGGAATACAACAAGGCCCACTAAGTCCGCCGGGCTGCTCACGTCCAACGAACCGGATCAGGCCCGCTGCATTCGATTCCTGACCCACCTTTGCCGCCGGCTCATCTGCACCAGCGAGCCGGCGGCAATTTCACGCCAGGAGCGCGGGTCCCCCTGCTGACCTCCGACAGCGCGGGCCCTTCGAGCGGCGGAGCGGCCCAGGCGCCTTACCGCCTGGGGCCGGGCCATCTCACGCTGTATACCCCTTGCCGATTGAGGCTCGGTTGATCTTGGGTCGGCTTCCCGCCGCCAGTCTGTTCGCTCCTGGCGTAGTGGTCCAGCCGTCCACGGGGAACACCAGGTACAGGCACCAGGTTGGTGTCTAACGTCGGCCCAACGGGTAGCCGTAAGGCACTCAAGGCCGGTGTGAACCCGACGATGTGTCCGCCCCCAGGGCTAGCATGCGAGATGACAGGGGGCGGAGAGTCCTCCCCTTGCCCCGACCGCTCCGAGGAGCGAAAGAGATGTTCGAGAGGTTTACCGACCGCGCGCGGCGAGTCGTCGTCCTGGCACAGGAAGAGGCCAGGATGCTCAATCACAACTACATCGGCACGGAGCACATCCTTCTAGGGCTGATCCATGAGGGTGAGGGTGTCGCCGCGAAGGCGTTGGAGAGTCTCGGTATCAGCCTCGAGGCGGTGCGGCAGCAGGTCGAGGAGATCATCGGCCAGGGTCAGCAGGCGCCATCTGGCCACATTCCGTTCACCCCGCGGGCCAAGAAGGTTCTGGAGCTTTCACTGCGTGAGGCGCTCCAGCTCGGCCACAACTACATCGGCACTGAGCACATCCTGCTCGGCCTGATCCGTGAGGGTGAGGGTGTCGCCGCCCAGGTGCTGGTCAAGCTCGGCGCCGACCTCAACCGGGTGCGCCAGCAAGTGATCCAGTTGCTCTCCGGCTACCAAGGCAAGGAGACCTCGCCCGCTGGTGGGCCGGCCGAGGGCACTCCGTCGACTTCTCTCGTGCTCGATCAGTTCGGCCGCAACCTGACCCAGGGGGCTAGGGAGGGCAAGCTCGATCCGGTTATCGGGCGGGAAAAGGAGATCGAGCGGGTCATGCAGGTGCTTTCCCGCCGGACCAAGAACAACCCCGTCCTTATCGGTGAGCCCGGGGTCGGCAAGACCGCGGTGGTCGAGGGCCTTGCGCAAAAGATCGTCCGTGCGGAGGTCCCTGAGACTCTCAAAGACAAGCAGCTCTACACGCTTGACCTCGGCGCCCTGGTGGCCGGATCACGCTACCGCGGTGACTTTGAGGAGCGGCTCAAGAAGGTCCTCAAGGAGATCCGGACGCGCGGGGACATCATCCTCTTCATTGACGAGCTCCACACACTGGTGGGTGCCGGCGCTGCGGAGGGCGCCATCGACGCCGCGAGCATCCTCAAGCCGATGCTCGCTCGGGGTGAGCTGCAGACGATCGGTGCTACCACGCTGGACGAATACCGGAAGTATCTCGAGAAGGACGCCGCTTTGGAGCGGCGCTTCCAGCCGATCCAGGTGGCCGAGCCTTCGCTCTCCCACACCATCGAGATTCTCAAGGGTCTGCGGGATCGGTACGAGGCACACCATCGCGTCTCGATCACCGACGCCGCATTGGTGGCTGCCGCACAGCTCGCCGACCGCTACATCAGCGACCGCTACCTGCCGGACAAGGCGATCGATCTGATCGACGAGGCGGGTTCGCGGATGCGTATCCGGCGCATGACGGCGCCCCCGGACCTGAGGGAGTACGACGAGAAGATCGCCAATGTCCGGCGGGAGAAGGAATCGGCGATCGACGCACAGGACTTCGAGAAGGCCGCGTCGCTGCGCGACCGGGAGAAGCAGCTCCTGGGGGAGAAGGCACACCGGGAAAAGGAGTGGAAGGCCGGCGACATGGACGTCGTCGCAGAGGTGGACGAGGACCTCATCGCGGAGGTGCTGTCCACGGCCACCGGCATCCCGGTCTTCAAGCTGACCGAGGAGGAGAGCGCACGACTGCTCCGGATGGAGGACGAGATCCACAAGCGGATCATCGGTCAGGAGGATGCCATCAAGGCCCTGGCTCGATCCATCCGCCGCACTCGTGCGGGTCTTAAGGACCCGAAGCGTCCAGGTGGCTCATTCATCTTCGCCGGCCCGTCAGGTGTCGGTAAGACCGAGCTGTCCAAGGCGCTTGCCGAGTTCCTCTTCGGCGAGGAGAGTGCCCTGATCCAGCTCGACATGAGCGAGTTCTCCGAGAAGCACACCGTGTCCCGGCTGTTCGGATCGCCACCCGGCTACGTCGGCTACGAGGAGGGCGGCCAGCTCACCGAGAAGGTCCGGCGCAAGCCGTTCTCCGTGGTCCTCTTCGACGAGGTGGAGAAGGCACACCCCGACATCTTCAACTCGCTCTTGCAGATTCTCGAGGATGGTCGGCTCACCGACGCCCAAGGTCGAGTCGTCGACTTCAAGAACACGGTCATCATCATGACCACGAACCTCGGCACCAGAGACATCTCGAAGGGGTTCAACCTCGGGTTCGCGGCTGGTGGCGATGCCGAGACGAACTACGAGCGGATGAAGAACAAGGTCCAGGACGAGCTCAAGCAGCACTTCCGGCCCGAGTTCCTCAACCGTGTGGACGACCTGATCGTGTTCCACCAGCTGACCCAGGAGCAGATCATCGAGATCGTCGATCTGATGATCGCGAAGGTGGACGAGCGGCTGCGAGACAAGGACATGGGCATCGAGCTCACCCAGCCCGCCAAGGTGCTGCTCGCCAGCCACGGCTTCGACCCCGTCCTCGGGGCCAGGCCGCTGCGCCGGACGATCAGCCGGGAGATGGAGGACGTCCTGTCCGAGAAGATCCTCTTCGGCGAGCTTCGCGCCGGGCAGATCGTGGTCGTCGACGTCGAGGGCGAAGGCGAGACGGAAGCCTTCACCTTCACCGGGACGCAGAAGCCGCCGTTGCCTGAGGCACCCAGGGTGGAGGCCACAGCCGCCACTGGTTCGACCGCCACCGGGAGTGACGCCGGGGCGGGCCGCGGTCCGCAGGACTGAGGACGGCGCCGCGCTCAGTGCACCTAACGAGCCAGTGCACCTAACGAACCAGTGCACCTAACGAACCAGTGCACCTAACGAACTAGAGCCCTAGCAAAGCCAACGGGCCCCCGATCATTCATCAGATCGGGGGCCCGTTGGCTTGTTCTCCTTCGGGCCAGCCGCGACGAGCGGCCCAAGCGCTCAGTGCATCAGCTACCCATATGCCTGGCCCTGGGCGCGGAAGAAGTCCTTAGAAGGCTGCCGCCACAGAAAGACCAATGCGGCGACGGCTGCCAGGCCCGCGATCGCACTCAGCAATCTGAGCAGTCCAGGTTGTGGCCGACTGAGGCCGGCAAGGTTCAGTGCATTGAGCACAAGCAGGATCGTCGCCATTACTCTCGCCCAGCGACGTCCTTGAAGGACCTTCCGCGCCAGCAGGACATAGATCAGCGCGAAGACGATTCCGAACACCACCGCAAAGCCGAGAATGCCGTTCACCGCCGAATCGAGCTTGTCGGCGCTGTAGTCGGGGTTTTCGTCGCGCACGATGTCACGGATCTCGTCCTTCATCGTGAACGAGACAAGCGTGTTGATGATCCCCAGTCCGGCCAGGCCATAGAGAATCTTCGACGCCCAGTCGACTTCCCGAGGTGGCGTGGCTGGCGGGCCGGACGGTGTCTCGGCGTAGCCCGGCATCTCAGGGTACGAGGGGTATGCCGGGGGCTGCGGCGGCGGGTCTGACGCAGGCGGTCGATCACCTGCCGGTTCATCGGGAGGCGAAGCAGATCCAGTGTCGCTCATGGTTTTTCCTTCCCTTTTGGGCCGCAAGCTTGCCTGGAAGATCGCTGATTGGATAGATCCGGCTGGTTGTAAAGTCAATCTCCAACCTTCGAGCCGGCGGGCATTCCTGCATCGGCGGCTCATCCAGGCCCCACGGAGGACCCGGCAGCACAGTGCGGGCGCCGACGCGAAGAGACCTTGGACACTAGCCAGGCCGCAGCCCTGGAAGCGCGTAGCAGCGATTGGGCCTAGCCTCGATCAGCCCGTCCGACACCAAACCTGCGAGCGCGCGCTCCCGCTGGGCGACGTCGAATGGCCATGCTGCGGCCAGCTCCGCATCAGTCATGGGTTGCGGGTGATCTCTGATCATGCTGAGTAGGCGCCCACGAGCGTGCCTGTCAGTACCAACGTAGGTCTGTCGGCGGGGGAGGGTCTCTGCTGCCGGCTGTCCAGACGCCCGCCAAGCGCACTGCCGCGCTACGGGGCACGCGTCGCAGCGCGGAGCTCTAGCCGTACACACCAATGCGCCCAGCTCCATCGACGCCACTGCCCATCGCGATGCCTCTGCTGGGTCCGATGGGATGATCGCCTCGGCGCGGTGTCGCTCAGCGGCGGACGGGCCCGCGCCTCGCGGCTGCTCGGTCCCGCCGATGACGCGAGAGAGGACCCGGCGAACATTCGTGTCAAGCACGGCGTGGCGCTGTCCGAACGCGAAGGATGCGACGGCGGCCGCGGTATAGGGGCCGACTCCTGGGAGTGCCAACAGATCGTGATGTGACACGGGGACTTCTCCCCCGTGCAGTTCGACGATTGCGATTGCACACGCGTGCAGGCGCAGTGCTCGGCGGGGGTAGCCAAGGTTGCCCCATGCCCGCACGGCGGAACCGACCGAATCCATCGCAAGCGCGGTCGGCGTCGGCCATCGCGCGATCCACGCCTCGTACACCGGTTTCACCCTCGCAACGGGTGTCTGCTGCAGCATGATTTCGCTGACGAGGATCGGCCAGGCGCCGACTCCAGACTCGCGCCACGGCAGCTTCCTTGCCTGCCCGGCGTACCACTGGAGCACCGGCTGGACCAGGCGATTTGCCCGATCAGGCTGCATTGTCACAGGCGCTGGTACCCGGTTCGGGCCGCTGCGGCGCCGGGAAATCGGGTTGTCGCGTGTCCGGCGTTGCGCCGACGAGTTCGGATTCATCGCTCCTATCGTGGCCGTCGTGGACGCCTTTATGCGACCGGTTGGGCCGGCGCCTCCTGCTACCTATTGGCGGCGGCGGGCGCTCGTCCTCGCGGTCGTGGTCGTCCTCTCATTCTTTGTCGTACGTGCCTGCTCGCCGGATTCCGGCAGTGATAACAGGCAGCCAACGTCGGGGAACGGTGCGCTCAGCTCGTCGACCCAGCCTGGCGATGAGGGAGAGCCAAGCGAGGGCCCGACCGGTGGCGGGACAGCGGCGACGCATACCGGTCCGGCCGGGACTGGCGAGCCGACAGGCCAAACCGGGGGTCCTGGCAACAGTGCGGCTCCGCAGACCCAAGACGTGACTGCGGCGGTCGGCAACGGCGCGGTCCGGCCCGGCTACTGCATGGACGGCAACATTCGGCTGGACGTCCGACCGGACGAGCGGAACTATTCGGCGACCGAGAAGCCGGTGTTCACTCTGTCGATCTTCAATGTTGGCGACGGTCCCTGCAAGTTCGACGTGGGTCCGGCGGGCTGGAAGATCGAGGTGTTCTCCGCTCGGGACCGCATCTGGTCCACCGATGACTGCGCGAAAAATGAGCAGAGCGATGTCGTCACCCTGCAGCGGCTGGACCCGGTCAAGGTCAAGGTGACGTGGGATCGATCGAGGTCAAAGCCCGGCTGTCCGACCGGCCAGGGTGCTGCCGCGTCCGGGACGTACACGGTCAACGGCATAGCGGGTGGCGACATCGGGAGTCCCAAGTCCGTCTTCGTGCTCGCGGCTCCCGCCACCGCAGGCTGACTGGCAGTGCCGTAGCCGCGGTAGCGGCGTTGAGCACTCTGGGGCTAGCGATCGGAGGCCCGGCGAGATGGTGGCCAGTGGATCGCATCGCTGGTGACCGTGCTGCCAGTCCGGCTGCTGCGGGGCGTGCCCGTTGAGCAGGTGTCACGACCGGTTCGCCATCGGCGTCGCACTGGTTAGCCACCACTGCCCTTGCGATCGTCTGGCGGTGGAGCGCAGCTATCCGAGGGTTGCGTCTCCGCGTCGCGCCAGTCCTTGTGGTTGGCCTGCGACCGCCGTGTGACCTCGCGCATCCGTCGGCGAATCAACGTCGCACCGGTGCCTGTTGGTTGGCCTGGGACCGTCTGGCGGTGGCGCGCTTCTGTCAGAGCGGTGGCGGGTCGGGTCGGTGTCGGCTGGTTGGGGATCGTCGCTGTCGGCGGGTGGCGGCCCGGATTCCGCTTCTGTCTGCGGGTGTGGCGGGGGTGGATCGAGGATGGGTCCGATGGCTGTGGG
>JBKPTD010000140.1:0-7204 GCA_046735375.1 Actinomycetota bacterium
ATCCAGCCCCGCGGCCGCAAGACGATCCCGATCGAGAAGGTCAAGTACTCGAACGTGCGCAAGGTGGGGCCGGAGAGCCTCCGCCACTTCAAGCGGACGTTCCGCGAGGCCCTGAAGCGCCAGATCGCGATGGGGGCCTACAACCCCGCGAACCCGGTCATCGTGCCCATCCGCGACGACCGCCGCTACCGCTCCTGGCACGTGCGCGAGGTCCCGGAGTCGAACGCCGTCATCATCTTCTGCATGGACGTCTCCGGGAGCATGGGCGACCAGCAGAAGGAGATCGTGCGCGTCGCCTCCTTCTGGATCGACACCTGGCTGCGCAGCCAGTACAAGAGCCTCGACAACGTCTACGTCGTCCACGAGGCCTTCGCCAAGGAAGTCGACCAGCACACCTTCTACCACCTGCGCGAGAGCGGGGGTACGCGGATCTCGACGGCCTACGAGCTCGTCAACCAGATCCTGGACACCCGCTTCCCCGCCGAGAGCTGGAACGCCTATCTCTTCCACTTCTCGGACGGCGAGAACAGCGACAGCCGCGACACCGACCGTTGCATGGAGATCCTGGCCGAGGAGCTCCTGCCCAAGGTCAACATGTTCTGCTTCGGCCAGGTCCGGTCGTCGTACGGCGGGGGGCGCTTCAAGGCCGACCTCGAGGAGGCCTTCCCGGGCGAGGCCCGGCTCGTGACCTCGGAGATCCGCGACAAGGACGAGATCTACGACGCGATCAAGAAGTTCCTCGGCAAGGGCCTGTGATGGCTCTGTCCTCATTCAACGCAGAGAGCGCAGAGGATCGCAGATGACGCAGAGGAACGAAGGGATTGGGAGCAGGACCTCCGAGGACCATTCCGCGAAGCGCTCACGCGTCCGAGCGTGCTCGTCGCCCCTCTCCTCCTCCGTGCTCGCCCTTTCGTTTTTCTCCGTCCTCTGCGTCCTCTGCGCAACTCGGCGCCCTCTGCGTTGAAAAGGCCCGTCAGCAATGAACTTGCCGGGTGAGATCGACAAGGCCCGGCGCCAGATCGAGAGCTACGCCCGCGAGTATGGCCTCGACTTCTACGACGTCGTGTTCGAGCTCCTCGACTTCGACCAGCTGAACGAGGTCGCGAGCTACGGCGGCTTCCCCACCCGCTACCCGCACTGGCGGTTCGGGATGGAGTACGAGGAGCTGTCGAAGAGCTACTCCTACGGGCTATCCAAGATCTACGAGCTCGTCATCAACAACAACCCGGTCTACGCCTACCTGATGAAGTCGAACGCCCCCGTGGAGCAGAAGCTCGTGATGGCCCACGTGTTCGGCCACGCCGACTTCTTCAAGAACAACCTCTGGTTCAGCAAGACCAACCGCCGGATGATCGACGAGATGGCGAACCACGCGACCCGGGTCCGCCACTACATCGACCGCCACGGAGTGGAGCAGGTCGAGGACTTCATCGACGCCTGCCTCTCCCTCGAGAACCTGATCGACACCCACTCCGAGTTCATCGAGCGGCAGGAGCGGCGCGAGCACCCCCCGCACTCGACCCGCGAGGACCCGGAAGAGCCGGAGGCCGTCCCCAAGCTGAAGAGCAAGGGCTACATGGACCGCTACATCAACCCCCCGGCCTTCCTCGAGGAGCAGAAGGCGAAGATCGCGGAGAAGGCCAGGAAGAAGAAGCGGGTGCCGGAGGAGCCCCAGCGGGACGTGATGCAGTTCCTGCTGGACCACGCGCCGCTCGAGAGCTGGGAGCGCGACGTACTCTCGATCGTGCGCGAGGAGGCCTACTACTTCGCGCCCCAGGGAATGACGAAGGTCATGAACGAAGGCTGGGCCTGCGTGCACGGAGATACCCTCGTGTTCTCGAGCCGCGGCCTCGTTCCGATGCGCGAGATGGTGCTGGGCGCGGCTCCCGCCGTTTCCGACGGAGAGAAGTGTCGCCGCGCGTATGACCGCCACATCGCCAGGGACCATGCCACGGTCACGGTCCGGACGCGCCGTGGCCTCGAGCTGTGCGGCTCGGACAACCACCGCGTTCTTCTCGCTGATCGAAGCTCCTGGAGCCGGCTCGACGGGCTAAGACCGGGCGACGCCCTGGCCGTCTCGGGGGGCAACGGTCTCTGGGCCCGCGAAGAGGTGGCGCTCGCGTGGCGACCGCGTGTACACATGACGCTGCAGGACGTCGCCGTCAACGCGGGCGTGAGCCTCTGGACCGTTCTCCGCCACCGCGCCGGCCGGCGGATCCGCCGGAGCGAGGCCGTCGCCGCCGCCCTCCAGCCCTACGACGATCCCGCGAACGAGGTCGCCGCGTGGGCCCGCCTCCGGAAGACGGTACGGGTCCCGCAACGCGTCGATCCCGCGCTAGGCGCCCTGCTCGGCTATCTCGTCGGTGACGGGCATGTGAGCCGGGCCAAGCGCCATCTCGGCCTCACCACCGGAGACCTCCCGCAAGCCACGCGCTTCCTAAAGCTTGCGCGGCGGCTCTTCGGAGTGGCCGCGAGCGTCCGCCGCGACGGCAACCGCTGGCGTGTCCTGGTCCACTCCGAGACCGTCTCGGACTTCGTCGTCCAAGCGCTCGGCCTCACCGTGGGCCCGAGCGCGCGCCAGAAGCGCGTGCCGGACGCTGTATTGCGCTCTCCCGAGCGCGTCGTCCGGGCCTTCCTGCGCGCCTATTTCGATTGCGACGGCCACGCGGGCCCCTCGGGCGTCATTCTCTCGACGGCGAGCGACCGGCTCGCCTCCCAGGTCCAGCTCATCCTGCTCAACTACGGCATCCTGAGCCGCAAGCGCCGGCAGAAGGACGGCTGCTGGCACGTGCACGTCGCCGGCATCGCGGCGGCCCGGTTCGGCCGCGCGATCGGCTTCGGCCTGCAGCGCAAGCAGGAGGCGCTCGAGGCGTACGTCCGGTCCCGGCGGTGGTGGAAGCCCGAGCGGTGGGAAGACGAGGTCGTCGCGGTGGAGGCCGGCCGCGCCGACGTTTACGACATCTCCGTCGAGGACACCCATCGCTACGCCGCGGCTGGCCTCGTCAACCACAACAGCTACTGGCACAGCACGATCATGACGCAGAAGGCGATGACCGACGCCGACGTCATCGACTTCGCCGATCACCACTCCGGCACCCTGGCCATGGGCCCCGGGCGGATGAACCCCTACAAGATCGGGATCGAGCTCTTCCGCGACATCGAGGACCGCTGGAACAAGGGGAAGTTCGGCAAGGAGTACGAGGACTGCGACGACCTCGAGGTGCGCCGGCGCTGGGACCGCAAGCTCGGCCTGGGCCGGCAGAAGATCTTCGAGGTGCGGCGGATCTACAACGACGTGATGTTCATCGACGCCTTCCTCACCGAGGAGTTCTGCGAGCGGCTGAAGCTCTACGTCTACGGCTGGGACTCGCGCTCCGGCCAGCACACGATCTTGAGCCGCGACTGGCGCAAGGTGAAGCAGCGCTTCCTGTTCTCGCTGACGAACCTGGGCAATCCCATCATCCACGTCACCGACGCCAACTACGCGAACCGCGGCGAGCTCTACCTGCTCCACCGCTACGAAGGCATCCCGCTCGACGTCGAGAAGGCCAAGGACACGCTGAAGAACCTCCACAGCCTGTGGCGCCGGCCGGTCCACATCGAGACCATGGACGACGACCGCGGGAGGCTGCTGTCCTTCGACGGGACCGAACACAAGACGGCGAGGATATGACACACGACGAAGAGCGCGAGGGCGCGAGCGGCCAGACGAAGGCAGCGCGAGCAGGGCGCTCTTCGTCGTGTATCTTCCGGGGACGTCCGAGCCTCTATCCTCCCCAAACCGAAAGGACGGCGTCGTCCTCGTAGAGCAGTCGAAGCCCGGGTCTCCATGCAATTGGAACAGGTAGTAACGGTCCTGGAGCAGACTCCGGCAGCCCTGGAGGGCCTCCTCAAAGGCCTACCCGAGCGCCTCCTGGAGGCAAACGAAGGCCCGGACACCTACAGCCCACGCGACGTGCTCGGCCACCTCATCTTCGGGGAAGAGACGGACTGGGTGCCGCGCGTCCGAATCATCCTGGAGCACGGGGAGTCCCGTCCGTTCACGCCTTTCGATCGCACGGGCTTTCGCGCGTACGGGGCGCAGCCGGTGGAGCGGCTCCTGCGGCGCTTCCGCGCGCTGCGCGAGGAGAACCTCGCCTACCTCCGCGGCCTCGATCTCCAGGCCGAGCACATGGAGCGGCGGGGGACGCACCCGGGACTGGGCACCGTCACCCTGGGTCAGCTTCTCGCTTCCTGGGCCGTGCACGACCTGGGGCACCTCGCCCAGGCGAGCCGCGTGATCGCGAAGCAGTTCCGCTCCGAGGTCGGACCCTGGGAAGAGTACCTGACGGTCTTGACCCGCTGAGGCAGCCGGCCCCGTAATCGCTCCCCGCCGGTGGGACTTCGCTCCTTCATGGAGACGATTGCGGCTTACTTCTTTCGCCGCATCGCCACCGGCTTGGACAGCCCGTGCCTGCGTGCATGGCGCGCTACTCGGGCACGCGTACTCAGGGATCGGAGTCGATCAGGCTCCCGATCGGCCTCACGGGCGGATGCCTCTAGACGGAAGTTACCACTGAGAGACGGCCTGTAGTCGGGGTGAAGTGATTGTGGCCAATGTATTTGGCTTACGGCGTCGCTTTGAGAAAGTACCCATGTAATAGATGAGATTATTGTTGACTATGGCGACTAGAAGAGTATAGTCGTGCCATGTACGTCGAGCGCGTGCCCAACCGCAACTCGCCCCCCGCCATTCTCCTGCGCGAGGCCTGGCGCGAAGAGGGCAAGATCCGCAAGCGTACTCTGGCAAATCTCTCTCATTGGCCACCAGAGAAAATCGAGTCCCTCCGCCGCCTCCTTCAAGGGGATCAACTCGTCAGCCCCGAAGACGCCTTCACGATTGCCAGCTCCCGCCCACACGGCCACGTGGAAGCCGTCCTGGGAACCATGCGCAAGCTCGGGCTTGCGGCGCTAATCTCGTCCAAGCCCAGCCGCGAACGCGATCTCGTGTTGGCCATGGTCGCAGAGCGGCTCATCAAAGCCTGCTCGAAGCTCGCCACCACCCGGCTGTGGCACACCACCACCCTGGCCGAGGAGCTCGGGGTGCAGGATGCGCAGGTCGATGAGCTCTACACCGCCCTGGACTGGCTCTTTGCTCGACAAGCGCGCATAGAAGCCAAGCTGGCCGCTCGTCACCTGAAGGAGGGCGGGCTCGTGCTCTACGACGCGAGCACCAGCTACTACGAAGGCAAGACCTGTCCCCTGGCTCGCTTCGGCCACGACCGTGACGGAAAGAAACTACCCGTGATCCTCTACGGGCTGCTCACCGATCAGGCGGGTCGGCCCGTAGCCGTCGAGGTCTATCCGGGCAACACCGGTGACCCCACGACCGTGGCCGACCAGGTGGACAAACTTCGCGAGAGATTCGGTCTGTCCCACATCGTCATAGTGGGCGACCGTGGGATGCTCACTCAGCCACAGATCAACAAGCTACGCCAGCATCCAGGGCTGGGCTGGATCTCATCCTTGCGCAGCGGCAGCATTCGCACCCTCATCGACAGGGGCTACCTGCAGCGCTCGCTCTTCGACGAGACTAATCTGGCCGAGATCCACAGCCCCGACTTTCCCGGAGAGCGGCTGATCGCCTGCCTCAACCCTCTGCTCGCTGATGAACGCGCTCGCAAGCGTCAGGAGCTACTGCGAGCGACCGAGAAGGACCTCGAGCGTCTCGGCCGCGAAGTGAAGCGGCGAACGAACAAGCCCCTGGGCAAGGCCGAAATCGGTCTCAAGGCCGGTCGCATCCTCGGGCGCTACAAAATGGGTAAGCACTTTCAGCTCGCCATCGAGGATGGCCGCTTCGCCTGGGCTCGGCGCGAGGAGGCCATCGCGCGCGAGTGTGCGCTTGATGGAATCTACATCGTCCGCACCAGTCAGCCGGAGGCTCAGCTCTCCGCTGCAGACGCCGTGCGCAAATACAAGAGCCTCGCCACCGTCGAACGAGCCTTCCGCTGTCTCAAGGGCGTGGACCTGCTCGTACGGCCCATTCACCACCGCACGGAAGACCACGTGAGAGCTCATGTCTTCCTTTGCATGCTCGCCTACTACGTCGAGTGGCACATGCGTCAGGCCCTCGCGCCCCTGCTCTTCCACGACGAACAACTCGATGTCGATCGCGCACGACGCGACCCGGTCGCGCCCGCACAGCCATCCCAAAACGTCCGCCGCAAGAAGATCACTCGCGTCAGCGACGACGGCCTACCCCTTCACAGCTTCCAGACTCTCCTCGCTGAACTCGCGACCCGCTGCCGCAACACCGCACACCTCAAGACCGATGGCGCAAAGGCCGATGGCGCCCGCACCCTTCAGCTCGTCACCGAACCCTCGCCACTTCAGGCCTGCGCCTTTCAGCTCCTCGAGCTGTAGCCAGTAGCCGGCGTCTCAAGCCGCGACCAACCAGCGATCGCTCAGGCGGTTGCCACCTACTCAGTCGAGTAACTTCGGTCTAGACGTGCCTTGTCCAGGCGATAGTCAGCTTCCAAACGCACCCAAACGTACGCGGGCGTGCCGAGGACTCGCTCGATCTGGAGCGCCGTCTCGGGAGTGATTGCCTTCACCGCTCGAATGATCTCGTTCACAGTCTGAACCGGTCGCTCCATCCTTCGAGCGAGCTCCGTCTGGCTCATGCCCCGAACTTCGAGCTCTTCAGCCAAGAGCTCACCCGGAGGCACAGCCGCCCCCGCCCGCGGCCGGCTCGTATCAGTGTGCATTGCTGGTCCCCTTCCCCACGGCCAATCTCAATCTCCGTAGTGTCGACTCGGGCTCAGCGCGAGAGGCCGGCGGGCGAGTCGAAGGTCGGACGAAGAGCGGGATAGAGGCCGCGGTACATCGGGTAGAGGTCCTCGTAGACGCGCCGCCAGGCGGGATCGGGGCTCGTGCGTCCGGTGACCGAGATAGTCGCGGCGCAGGCCGAGGGCACGTCCGCCCACGCCCCGTCCCCGACCGCGGCCAGGAGGGCCGCGCCGAAGGCCGCGCCCTCCGTGCTGTTGACGGTGACGAGCTCGACGCCGAGCGCGCTCGCGACGATCTTCCGCCACAGCTCGCTCTTCGCTCCCCCGCCGGCGACGCGGACCTCGCTGACGCCGGCGAGACCCGCCTCCTTCAGCAGCCCGAAGCAGTCCTTCAAGCTGAAGGCGACGCCTTCCAGCACCGACCGCGTGAGGTGCGC
>JBKPTD010000141.1:0-39627 GCA_046735375.1 Actinomycetota bacterium
CAGACGTCTATGAGCTGTGGCGGTCGTTGAACGCTCGCGACGTTGAGGCGGCGCGGCAGCGGCGGGCGGCCTCCGTTCCAGCCGTGGCCCCTGCCGGCAGAGTTCTCGACGACATCGCCAGCGCGGTGGCGTCCACCACCACCACCAGTGGTCCCGCGCGAGCAGGCAGTCCGCGCGACGTGCATCTTGCCGTGCACCTACCCGCAGCTGGTCAGCCCACCTTGTCCGTCCTCCTCGAGTCGGTGACACGGAACTCTTCGCGTGGACTGCACGTGTGGCTCCTCACCCGCGAGCCCGAGCAGGTCGATGTCGAGGAGCTCGCGACTCTCTTCCCCCAGGTGGCCATCTCAGTCGTGCCCACCGGAGGGTTGGGCACCGGGGTGCGCCGTGGAGACGGACGCAAGCTCGACCCACGCGATCTCGATCTCATCGTCCTCGGCGACCTGCTGCCGTCCGTAGATCGCGTGATCGTGCTCCCAGTAGGCACCGTGGTGACCGACGACATCGCCGAGTTGTACGACCTCGATCTTGGCGACAACCTGCTCGCGGCACCGTCCGTCGTCCGCATGGATGGATCGAGCGGTTTCGGCGTCATACACGCTGCCAGCACCCGCCTCGGCCGCAGGACAGCGGCCGCCACGGAGCTACGTCGCCGTGCCTACGCCCGCCACGCCTTCGACTTCGATGCCTTCACAACCGACGTGCTCGTCCTCGACCTGGCCCGGAGCCGGGCGGAGAAATTTGTGGCCGAGTACCTCCCCTACGTCACGGAGTTCGGCCTGACCTTCCGCGATGTGCTCCACTTCGCCGCTGGGCCGCGCCGCGCGGACGTTCCCGAGCGCTGGGACTGCGTGCCCACACGGTCCGTGGTGGATCGGCCCGGCTTGATCCACTGGGCGGACCCAGTCAAGCCGTGGGACGACGGCTACACGCCGGAGCAGGAGCGATGGCTCGTGCTGGCCGACGAAGTGAAGAGGCGGCACGCGACCCTCTGATCGGCCGACCCTCGGGTCAGCGGCTGCGGTCCGCGTCGATCAGCCGAGCCTGCTCAGATCTTCTCGATCTGCAGGCGCGTTCGCCTGGCGGTGCGGTACTCCCCCGGGTGGTCGGCGAGGAACTCGTCGACGGCCTTCCGGCACCCCGACCAGTAGAAGTAATCGTCGATGACCATCACCCCGCTCGAGGTCAGTCGCGGGCCGATGCGGAGGAGGCAGGTAAGGACGGACTCGTACCAGTCGCCATCGATGTGCGCGAGTGCGACAGGCTCGTCCCCGGTGAGGGTGTCCTGGAACAAGCCTTTGACCAGGGTGACGGCGTTCGTCGCCACCGGCAGCTCGAAGGTCGTGAACGTCTCTCGCACCTTGTCGATCAGATCGGTCTCGTAGCCGTAGTAGGGGTTTCCGCCGATACCCGCGGCCCGACCGGACTTGATCTTCTCGTAGCGTTCATGGACGTCCACACCGTCCTCGTCGGACGGTGGCGGGATCATGCCGAAGACGTCGTGGACGAACAGCGGCCGCCGCGGGTCCTTGGCCTTGGTCAGCACAATCGCCGAGCCCCCGAGTGCGCACCCCGCCTCGATGAAGACGCCGGGTCGCTTGTCGCGCTCGGCCGTCGAGGCCGCCTCGAACAGGTCATTAAGGGCGGCGACGGGCAGGTAGGTGAGCTTCTTCTCGCGAACCTCGGCAACGATCGGATCGATCGGCGACGCCGGCGATGTCCGCTGAACCACTTGCTTGACACCTTCAGGCGGCCGGCCAGCGAAGCGTCGCCTGAGCCGCCCCGCCGCTTGGCGCCATGCCACCATGTCTGTCGCCCTTCGATCTGGATCTACGGATCCTGCGGCCCGGCCGCCGAACCGGGCCCATGTTCTGCTGCTGCCCCGCACAGGCTAGTGTCCGATCGGCGGGAAGGACACGGGATGACTGGCAGGCGAGTCCGCACGTGGGCTGCGGGGCGCGTTCAGAAGGACGTCACGGACCGCCTGCTCCGAGGGCTACCTAATCCCTCGCGCTACCGGCTGCGCAAATTCGCCGAGCAGGCTGCCGCTCAAGGCAGCTCGAAGGAATTTCGGGTGCTGGACGCGGGCGCTGGAAAGGCACCGTTTCGCAGGTTGTTCGATCACCTGACGTATGAGACGGCCGACTTCGGCCAGGTCGCCAAGAAGGCCTACGCGCCGATCGACTACACCTGCGACCTGACGGCCATCCCCGTGCCCGACTCGACGTACGACCTGGTGCTCTGCACCCAGGTGTTGGAGCACGTGCCCGACCCGCTTGCCGTGCTGCGCGAGTTTCACCGGGTGCTCAAGCCGGGGGGACAGGCCTGGCTGACCGCGCCCCTCTTCTTTGCCGAGCATGAGAAGCCCTTTGACTTCCACCGCTTCACGCAGTTCGCGTGGAGGCGGATGGCGGCGGAGACCGGCTTCACGATCAAGGAGATCTCCTGGCTCGAGGGCTACTACGGAACCCTGGCCTACCAGGCGCGCATGGCTGCCCAGTCGCTGCCGAACCGATGGATCCTCTGGCGCGTCGTGCTTGCGCTGCTCGCCCGGCAGATGACGCGGGCGGAATTGAAAAAGAAGGTCCAGGTCGGCATGCCGAAGAACTATCGGGCAATCTTCGTGAAGTCCTGACCCACGCGCCCTCAGCGGCGGCCATAGGACGTCAGTCGAACAACCGGCCGTCGCGTGGCCTCGGCTCGGTGCCAGGCTCCGGATCAAAGGCGGACTCCAGCTCCTCCGGGGTGGCCGCAGCGTCTGTCGTGCTTACCGCGAGCCTGTTCACCGCGGCGCTGAACAGGTCGAAGGACGGCGGCTCATCGGGCCCGAGCAGGTAGGACTTGAGCGTGCGGCGCCGCTCGGCGAGCACGTCGTCGCCCGCGGCTGCTTTGGCGATGATGTCGGGCAAGTCCTCGCAGTCCAGCGGCAGGAGATAGGCAGCCGCGGCGGTGAGATAACGCTCCCTGAACTGGTCTTCGGGCAGATCCGCGCTGTTCGTCACCGCGTGGGGCTTCTGGCTCTCGATGAAGTCCGAGACCACGCTCGAGATGTCAGCGATCAGGAAGTCAGCCTGATTGAAGCACTCGTACAAGCTCGGCCGACTGCCGACAACAACCTGATGGGTGCCCGGTGGCCGGCTCGCCCAGTAGAGCTGGTGCCAGGATCGCACCGCGTCCTCGACTCGCCCTACCAGCTCAGCACCGCTTCCTGTGCTATCCCTCGAGGCCATCGCCTCGTCTGGGTTCTGCAGGACGGTCAGTGATGCCAGTTCCTTCTCGATTCTCCGCAGGTCCGGCGCAACGCCGAGGTCCCTCCTGGCCGGCCGGCGTTGCTTGGAGTTCGCCGCTTCGATCACCGCGATGATCTCGCGGTTCGCTCGCGCGACGCTCTGATCCCTGGTGCCGGTCAGCGGATGAGGCTTGTAGATGATCCGCACCGGAGGCGAGGACTCGAGCAGCGTCTGCACGATCCGCCGCCCCATCAAGACGACCGACGTGTGGTGGAGGTCGGCAGTCCAGCCCTCCCAGGTGGGCGCGTACAGGACAGTGAAGCGCCCATCACCGTGACTACCGCGATCTGTTTCAATCGAGTCGAGCTGCGGCCGGCCGACCTCGACCACCGCCTTGTCGGTGACTCCGACGCGCGCCCGTGCGTACCGCTCACGAGCCGCGGTGCCGGCGACCCACACTTCGTCGTACACCCGGCTGAACGGGTTGAAGCTTGCCTGTTTGTCGCTGTCGCCGTGGCCGATGAAGACGTGCTTCATGCCTGGTATCCGGAGCATGTGGATGTTCTTGCCGACGTTGGAGATATATAGCGCGACCCGAACACCGGTCAGGTTGAAGCCCATGAGGTCGACGGCGCTCGGGAGGCAGACAACCGGCAGTGTGGTGGGCACAATCTCGGGGACGAGCTGGCGCTCACGCATGATCACCACGGCGGGTCGGTCAAGCTTTGCCACCGTCGGCAGCCACATGTTGATCTGGTACGCGGAGTCGATCGATCCGCTGAAGTAGAGGGCGACCTCAGGTCCGAGCCGGGCTAGCCGATCGCCGACGTACTTCAGGATCTCCCGCTCTCCCGGTATCGAACGATTCGCCGCAGCGTGCCAGCCAAGGACGACGACAGCCACGATGGCCGCGGTCACCGACACCGCAAGCGCAGCAGCGAAGGGCTCATAAACCCCGGTCGCGGCCGATATCGGGCCGACGATCATCGGTAGGAGGTCGAGATGCAGCAGCCGCCAGGTTTGATCGACCATCAGAACGCGCGGTGGGGCGTCGGGAATATCCAGGCCGGACAGATCGACGTTGCGGGTGACGACGGGCAATCGACGGCGGGCCCTGATATAGGCGATGAGGAGGCTCTCGACCCCGCGCAGCGCGTGAAGGCCGATCAGGCCGAAGGCAGCGAGCAACAGCGCCGTCGTGCCGAGGTCCCCCTCACGAGCGAACAGCACGATCAGGCTGAATTCGCGGAAGAGGAAGCGAACAGTCAGACCGATGTTGATCCGGCTGAGCACCCTGTGCAGGTATGGCCGGCGCACCTTGACGTACCAGTCCGCCCCATAGCTGGCCAGCAGGGCCGCGAGGAACAGCCACGCATTCGGCAGCAAGGCAGCGAGCAAGATCACGGGATAGGACACCACGAGGATGCCGACGGCGACCGCAACGCCCGGTGATCCCTCCGTCAGAGCCGCAAGCCTTCCGGATATGCCGCCGATCATCGGCCGGTCTCCCGGCCCTTCTCCGCGAGCGACCTCGCAAGCCGCGCCGCCTCCGCCACCGGCCGCAGCCCGGCCGGTTCGGCTGGATCAATCCTGCGCACGTCGACCACTTGCCCGGTCAGACCTGAGATGAGGACATCCAGGCTAGTGAGAGCCACGGCGTCAGCATCGAGGAGCGAGTCTGGCGGTTCGTCCCCGAATGCCCTGGTGCGCATCGGCGTGCCGGTCCGCTCCGGGTTGATGCAGTTGACCCTGACGCCAAGCGTTCCCCACTCCTCGGCAAGTGCCTGGGTGAGGTTGACCACGGCCGCCTTCGTCGAGGAGTAGATGCTGTAGCCGGCTCGCCCCCGCGTGTAGGAGCTTGAGGTGTACATCAGAAGCTGCCCGTGGGACCGCTGCAGATAAGGCAACGCAAGGCGAGCGATCATCACCGGGGCGACGTAGTTCACCTCGATCATCTTCTGGATGACGGCCTCGTCGTTCTCCGCGAGGCTGCCCCTGGCCAGCAAGCCCGCCGTGATCACGACATAGTCGATGCGGCCGGTGTTCTCGTAGGCCGTCGCGAGGGCGCGTGCGACATCGTCGCTGTTCTCGATGTGGCACCCGTTCTCCGAGCGGCTGAAAGAGAAGACGTCGGCGCCACAGCCACGGGCGATATCCACCACGCTGCGGCCGATGCCATAGCTGCCGCCGAAGACGACCAGCGTCCGGCCACGCAGGTGCTCGGCATAGTCTGATCGACTTCTCGACTGCGCGATCGACGTCGATGTCAGCTGAAAGAGCTTGTCCGCGATGAAGACGTCCACCGGGTGAGTGACCTTGATGTTGTCCTCGGACCCGTCGACAACCTTTATCGGTACCGCGGGGAGGTACTTGAGCACGACGCCGCAATCGTCGGTGGCGTGGAAGTCAGGGTCCTGCCCGGCCAGCTCGTAAGCCTTGCGTATCACGGATAGCCGGAAACCCTGAGGCGTCTGTCCACGCCAGAGACGGTGTCGAGGAGGGATCTCGCTGATCACGCCATCGTCAACGGCGATGATCGTGTCGGCGGACGGGAAAGCGACATCGACGGCCTCGTGGGTGCGCAGCGCATTCACGGTCTCCCTGATAATCCGCGCGGACACCAGGGGCCGTACCGCATCGTGGAGCAAGACATTGCACTCATCAGGCCCCAGAGCATCAATCGCAATCTTCGTCGTGTCGCTACGGATCACGCCGCCCGCGAGGACTTGCGACACTTTCCGGTACGGCCCCCTCGAGACGATCTCTTTCGCTTCATCGAGGAAATCTGGATGCATGACGACGATGAGCTCGTCGATTTCCGGTGCTGCATCCATGGTCGCCACCGTGTGCTCAAGGATCGGCTTACCGGCGATCTTGAGGAGCTGCTTCGGGATGTCCAGACCGACTCGGGTACCAGCGCCACCCGCCAGGACAACGCCGACTGTCCGCAGAGGCGTGTCGGGATAAGTCATGCCAAAAGCCGAACTCACTTGCGTAGAGAACCGGGATGATGACGGGGCGCAGCAGCCCAATCTGGCACCGCACATTACCAGCCGTTCACCGGTGGGCTTGGTCGTGACCGCCGTGCGAGAGGAAGCTCCGGACGGCTTTGGCAGCCTCGGCGTCGGTGAGGTCCACGTGCTCGAGGATCGTGTAGCGGTCGGGCCGGGTCCTTGGCGCATAAAGCACCGCGGCGACGAACTCCTCCTCGGTCAAGTCGATATCGGCAGGAGTTCGCGGCAGACCGTGGCGCCGGAGGCATTGGTTGATCGCGGTGAACAATGCCTGGTCCTCGCGCAAGAAGGCAGCGAAGAGAGCACCAATACCGGCGAGCTCGCCGTGGTTGCTGATCCCTGGATGAAGGTGCTCGATGGCATGGAGGAGCTCGTGGTCGGCGCCGCTGCAGGGGCGGCTGGACCCCGCGGCGACCATGGCCATCGCCGACAGCACCAGGGCCTCGGCAAGGGCGGTCAGGAAACCCTCTGACTCGATGCCGTCGGGCCGATACAGCAGCGACTCTGCCGCTGTCCTTCCGAGCGCGATGGCGAAACCATCGATCGGCTCATCCCGTACGTCGTGGGCGAGCTGCCAGTCAGCGATGGCGGTGAGGTTGCTGACAACGTCCCCCACTCCCGCTCTGACCATCGGCACTGGCGCCGAGCGGACGTAGTCGAGGTCGACGATCACCGCCACCGGCGGCGTGACGCCGTAAGAGCCCTTGCCGCCCTCATGGATCAGTGAGCTCACCGGAGAGGCGATGCCGTCGTGGGAAAGGTTCGTCGCCACCGCGACCATGGGCAGCCCAAGGCGAGTTGCCGCCCACTTGGTCACGTCAAGTGTTCGGCCTCCACCGATGCCAACGACCGCGTCGTACATCGATGATCCGATCCTGGTGACGAGGTCCGCTGCCGCCTCCACCGTGCCGGCGTTCACCACGAAGGCCGAGCCCTGGCCGAGGGTGTCGTCAATGCCTGCCAGAACCGCCTCGCCCTGTCCGTCGCCCACGACGACGGCCACCTCGCCACCGGCCGAGATCCGCCGGTCGGCGAGGAGCGTGGCCAAGCTGGCGACGGCACCCGGCCTCACGTCGACGAACAGCGGCGCATTGAGCATGCGCGCTAGTAGCGGCATGCGATCTCCCTCGCTTTGGCGAGATCGTCGTGGCTGTCGACCTCCACCCACTCCACGGCGCCGATGGGTGCCGTCGTGATCGAGCCGCCGCCGTCGATGAACGTCTGGAAGCCGTCCTCATAGTAAAGATGCGGGTTGCGCCGCCAGGTTTGCTCCAGTGCGAGGCCCAGTGCAACGCCTGCGGCAACATCGACGAGGGTCGCGCCGATGTACTCGGCGTCAGCGAGCGCAGGCGACAGGAGCTTGCTGATCTTGCTGACGTTCCCGCTGGCGTCGACGGTGAGCTTCATCTCCTCCTCGGCGAGGGGCTTGGCGGCGTCCACCGCGAGGACGACGCTGCCACGGCCGTTGTGGGCGAGGAGGGTCTTCTCCACGCTCGGCGGATGCACCGTGTCGCCATTGACCAGCAGCACACCATCCCGCAGGTGATCGCGAGCAAGCCAGAGCGAATAGCAGTTGTTCCAGTCCGCGGCGCGGTCGTTGTGGAGGAAGCTCAACCGCACTCCGTGGGTTCGCTCGAGCACCGTCTGCCGGCCAATAACGGTTTCGGCCCGGTGGCCAACGACCAGCGCAGCCTCGGTGATCTCCACGCTGGCGAAGTTGCGCAAAATGAGATCGAGGATGGTCATCTCGTCCGCGATGGTGAGCAGCGCCTTGGGGAGGGCATCCGTGTCCGGCCGCAGCCTGCGGCCCACACCAGCGGCGAGCACCAGCCCCTTCATGACCGTGATGTCCTCTGCTCTCTCAAGGTTGCCAGGGAACGATGTGCTCCTCGCGCTCTGGTCAGATGACTGGTGGCCGGCCGAGCCTGAGCATCCGCCACGCGGTCCGCCACCGTATCGGCTGGCGTGTCCCAGCCGGCTCGCGCCACCCCTCCGCAAACCCGGTGAACCACGCTCGCATGTTCGCCCCGGACCGTAGCCGGGTCAGCGTGATCATCGTCCAGGTAGCGAGATATCCGGCCGCGAGCGGCCACGGCAGCCTGCGGCGAGCGAGCCACACCCGGTTCCTCGCGTTGAGCCGCCAGAACAGGGTGTGCCGGCTCGGTGAAGTCTGTGGATGCTGCATGACCGAGTCCGCGTCGTACCTGATCCGGTAGCCGTGGTCGAGGGCGCGCCAGGCGAAGTCGATCTCTTCATGGGCGTACCAGAAGTGCCCAGGGAAATCTCCGCATGCCTCGAAGACCTCGCGACGAATGGCGCATCCACCGCCGAGGAACAGGGTGACGTCACCTGACCGGGTCGGATCCCCGGTCCGCAACCGCGGTACATGGCGTCTTGCTGTGCTTCCCTCGTCGTCGACCACGCGAAAGGAGACGATGCCAAGCCGCTGGTCAGCCTCGAACAATGCGCGAACGTGCTCGACAAGATCGGGTGCGGGATACCAGCCATCGTCATCGAGGAAGAGGATCAGATCACCGGTCGTCTCCTCCACGCCTCGGTTTCGCCCGGCCGGGATGCCGATGTTCTCCGGGATATGGAGGGTCTTCACCGAGTCCGACAGGGGTGGCACCGGGCAGCCGTTGCCGATGACGAGTACCTCAACCCGCGCACCGTGCTGGTGGAGCACGCTGCGAACTGCGCGGTCGACCTCGAAGGCGCGGTCACCCAGCGTCAGGACCACGCAGGACACCGACAATGTCAGACCAATCTCCGTGACTTGAGAATGCTGATCAGGTGAAGGACCACCTGGAGCCCAGCGACGACCATCACGGCCGTGGTGACGACTCGTGTTGCGATCAGGTTACCGCGAAGTGAATCGACGATCGACGCCAGGCAGATCAACAGTGACGCCTCCACTGCACCTGTGATCCGGTGCAGCCGCGCAGACGCGGCCACTCGGCGGGCGCGAGCCATCCGCGAGCCGGTGAGCTCGCGAGCGGACTCCGGTGCCACGACCAGGCCGGCATGTGCACGGGCGGCGTCGACCAGGTCGGTCTCAGCCTTGACCAGGAGTGCGAAGAGCGCGGCGAGCAGACCGATCACGGTCCAGACGTTCGCACCCAGCCCTGCAGCACGGAAGCCAAGCGCGGCGAGCAGCGTGGCCTCAGTCAGGTAGTGCCCAACCCGGTCGAGGTAGATCCCCCGCACGCTCGATGTGCCGCGCCATCGCGCCACCTCTCCGTCACAGCAGTCGAGCAGCAGGTACGCCTGGATCAGGATGACCGCGGTGATAGCGCCAGGGAGACCTGGCAGCAACAGGGCCAGCCCGCCAAGTACGCCGACCACGACCATGATCGACGTAACCACGTCGGCGGAGACCCCGAGCCTCAGGAGAACCCGCGTCAGGTAGATCGAGGCTCGGCGCATGTAGAGGCGGCCTGCCCAGTGTTCGGCGTTCGCGCGGTTCAGCGTCGCCGGAGGCTGGCAGACCGAGCGAAGCTCTGCGATCGACGGTCTCGCCGGGCGTGACGGCGGGCCGACCTGTGCGGGATGTGGGTCCATGGTGGGCGCAAAGGTAACGCCGAGGCTCGGACGGATGCGAGTCCAGGGGGCGGGATGGTCTGTGGTCACAGCTCCGCAGTGTTCGGCGCTTGCTGACTCGTCGGCGCGTGAGCGGCGTGCGCACGGCGGGTGCGCGGGGGTGGAGGAGTCGGCCGGGGCTGGGATCGCAGGGTCCTGATCCAGCAGATGGCGCACTCGGTGATGTAGACCACGGCAAGCAGGCCCACCACGATAGGGAGCCCACGGCGGTACGCCTCGGAACCGGTCACGGCGAGTGCGGCGAGGACCAGCATCCGCCCGTCATAGCCGAGCCCCGCCGTGTAGACCCAGCGCGCCGGGCCACGCCCGAGGTGCCGCATCCGTGCCACCGAGTCGGTGTGATGGAAGGCGATCACGACAAGATATACGTAGGCCAGCCACTCCAGATCCCCAGCGATCACCGCTGTAGTTCTCGCGACGAAGGCGTACTCCATCACCCGCACAAGTGCGGGCAGCAGCCAGCCGAATCGCCCTCGGACGGGGCCGCTCCAGCACAGACCGGTGATCACTACCACCGCGCCGACCGTCGCGAAGAGGACCTGTCTGGATCCAAGTGATGTGTCGAGCCTGGCAAGGGCTACACCAAGAAGGGCTCCCGCCGCCAGTACCAAGGGGATCTCGGGCAGCCTAACCCGGCCTAGGGCGTATCCGATGTCACGTGCGAGCGGTCCGGCATCGATATAGAGCTCGAGTGCCCCACGGCGCGGTGATACCTGATCAAGCATGAACCATCGACCTCAGCATCCTGCCGGCCGTCATGTAAAGCGCGGCCACGGTGGTGACGGCGAGCAGGGCGAGGAAGACTTCACGCGGTCCGTACAACGCCGCAACGATGGAGATCACCAACCATCGCTCGCCGACAGGCATCGTCAAGGTTCGCTTGAGCCACACGAGCGCAGGCACCTTGTTGGTGTTGTCCAGCAGCTCCACAGCGCCGCGCGGAAAGCTCGAGCTGACTGCGCGATGAGAGCCGGTGCCTCCGCTCGATCCCTGAGGCCGGCCGGTGGCCAACGCGGACGGCTCCGCGTCTGCGGCAGGAACATCGTCTCTCAGGTTGATCGGCAACGTCAGCGGCTCAGGGGCCTCCTCGGCGCGCCACTCCGCACTCCTGGCCGCGAAGCCGGCGTCGACCATCTGCCGGTACGCCTGGACTGCGAGCATCGCTGCGGCCAGGATCCACACCCGGTCGCCGGCCCGCACGGCGCCAATGCACAGACCGGCGTAGACGGCGTACTCCTTGACCCGCTCACTGACAGCGTCGAACCACCCACCGAAAGGTGTGACCTCGCGCGTGTACCGGGCGATCTCCCCGTCAGCACAGCCGAGCACGTACGAAATCTGCAGGACGAGCGCCCCGGCGATGAGCCCGGCCCGCCCTCCGGTGGCGAAACTCAGAGCGGCGAGGAGGGCGACGGCGAGCGAGCTCAGTGTCACCTGGTTGGCGCTAATGCCGGAACGAACCGCCCATCTCGTGACGATCCTGGCTAACCGCCGTCCTACGAGCGTGGCATAGAGCCCGTCGTCCGGCCGGCCGCTGGAAACCAGGCGCAACCGGTCCTCGTCGACCTCCCTGAGGTCCACCAGTGCGGCGCCAACCTCCAGCTGGGTGTGCGGGCGGGCCAGCACGTACGGGTCGACAGGCACTGCCCTGACCCTTGTGCCCAACCGGACCAGCCCGACAGTCACGAGGTCGACCAAATCGCTGGCCGTGTCCGACATCCGGCCCATGCCTGAGATCCCACGGGCGGCTTCGGCCAAGGTGCCGAGATCGGTTTGGGCAACTCGCAGCACGCCGAGGCCGTCCCGATCCGGATCGGTGACGGCGTGGACGCTCGAACCAGCGGATACCACGATGTCCTCGGCGGTGCGCACGCCGGAGCTGCCGTTGTGCTCGCCGACGAGTAGCGCGGTGCCAGGTGCCGACTCGGTGAGGACGACGGCGAGCGCCTCGTTGTGCGCCACGATGCCGCCGTCGATCAGGCTCACCTCGTCCCCTTTGGCGAGGGCCTCGTAGGCGTGCCTCACGACCTCGTCGAGCGCGATTCGGATCGTACGGCAGGCAGTAACTGAGACGGAGGCAGGTAATTGGCCACGGATCGACTCCGCCGTCCACTCAGGCGCGAGCACGGAGACCCGTCCGTCAGGGACGACTTCCCGCAGCTGGGCGACCAGCGTGGCGAGGACGGTGCCGTCGGCGCGGTCGAACAGGGCGGCCGGCTGGGTGCCGTCCATGCCGCCCACCGCGACCAGCAGCGTCGTCAGTTCAAGCTCCCAGTGATCCCGACCGAACATCCCGCCGTTCCGCTGACGCGAATGCCCTGTTCAGCGACCGTCGTAACACCGCCGAACGCTACCGCACCGGGTAAGGACTGTTCACCCGAAGTGCGACGGTCCTTGGTTACGCGCCGGACGGAGTCCGGGTGCCCCGCACTATCCCTGCGCACTCATCGCTCCGCGCCCGAGGGCAGGCGGGCTGGTCAGGAAGCCGACGCCCCAGGCGCCGTGCATCGTCGCGTAGACGAGAGGGAGCCACGCCCAGGCACGCGCTGGCAGCCCACGCCCGGTGAGGGCGGAGCCGGCCAGGATGCCGAGCAGATAGCCGACCGGTGCGAGAAATCCTGCTGCCAGCCATCCGGGTCCGATGGTCACCCCGACGAGACCCACCAGCATGCCCAGCGCCACCGCGATCACCGCAGCTGGCGCGGCCAGGTAACGCAGGTTGCCCGATCCTCGATGCTGCCGCATGACGACCCGTCGCCAGCGTCCGTAGTGGAAGTACTGACGCGCCAGCGCACGCACGGTTGACCGGGGTCGGTAAGAGACCCGCATCCGGGGCTGAAACCAGACCAGGCCACCAGAACGCCGAATGCGATAGTTCATCTCCCAGTCCTGCGCCCGCAGGAAGGCCTCGTCGTAGCCACCGACACGCTCGAGCGCCGATCGGCGGAACACGCCGAGATAGACAGTGTCGGCGGGACCTGGCTCCCCGCCGGTGTGAAAGCGCGCGTTACCGACACCGAGCTTGGTGGTCATTGCCCGCGCGACAGCCTCTTCGAAGGGCGTCTCACCCTCGGCCCACATGATGCCGCCGACATTGTCCGCGCCGGTCGCCTCCAGCGTCTCGACGGCGATCCGGAGATAATCGCGCGGGATTACGGCGTGCCCATCCACGCGGGCAACGATCTCGTACTTGCTCGCCGCCAGTGCCGCGTTCAGCCCCGTTGGCGTCAGACCGCTTGGATTGGCGACCGTACGGATCCGGTTGTCACGCGCGGCGAGGTCGGCCGCGATGGAATCCGTGCCGTCCTTTGACGGGCCGAGCGCGAGGACGACCTCCACGTCGCCGACATAGTCCTGGCCGAGCACACGCTCCACTGTCGCACGAAGGTGCGACGACTCGTTCAGAACCGTCATGATCACGGATACCTCGGGAAACCCGGTCCGCTCGGGCTCATTCGCCCGGGGTCCTGCGTGGCGCGCGTTCATCGCCGGCAAACCTAGTGTCCTTGCTGGAAGTCCGCTACCTGCCTCGGCTCGCCCGTCCAGCGGCTCCGGTCGGCGGCTCCTTCAGGAATACCGGCACACCGACCCGAGATCGATCGGCCGGTCGGATGCACCGGGCGAGGCAGCTGCTCCGGACCCCGCGGCGGACTCCGTCCCTGAGGCTGCGCCGCTGCCGGCGGAGTCGCCCGCCGCCGCCGAGGCGGTCGGCGTCGCGGTCGGGGTTTGCTCTGACGCCTCGATCGCGCTCGCTACCTTGTGCCTGATCAGATCGAAGTCGGGATCGGCCGTCTTGATCAGCGGCGGCACGAACTGCAAGTTCGTGATCGTGGCGTCCTTCGCCTCGAGCGCGACGTCCACCAGGTCAGGCAGCAACCGGCGCGGGATGTCGGTAGACACCAGGCTCTTGGCGCTGCGCGCCAGCTTCTGGTAGTTCCGCAGCACTGACCACGGGTCGGCCTGGTGCAAGATCGCACCCATCACACATCGCTGGCGGGCCATCCGGGCATAGTCGTCGCTGTCGCTGCGCGACCGCGAATACCAGAGGGCCTCGTAGCCACTGAGCTCGCGCAGGCCGGGCTCGATGTAGCGGGTGACCGGCACACGGGTGCCGTTCGGAGCGATGCCACCGATGGGCACCTTCTTGTCGACCCGGATCGTGACACCTCCCAGCGCATCGATGATCTCCTTGAAGCCATCCAGGTTGACGAGCACGTAATAGTCAACCGGCACGCCAAGGGTCGCGCTCACCGCTTGCTTGACCGCCTCGGCACCCGGGTTGCGTGCGCCCGGGAAGAGGTCCTTGTGGTTGACCGCGTACATGTAGATGGCGTTGAGCAAGCAATCGTTCCCACAGTCGAACCCGTCGGGGAATCGCCTGGCCAGCGCCGAATCATTGGGGAACGGTACGTTCTGCAGGTTCCGCGGCAAGCTGAACATCACCGTGCGACCGGTTTTCGTGTCGACACTCGCGAGATTCACACTGTCGGTCCTCACGCCGATGCGATCCACGCCCGCATCGCCGCCGAGCAGCAGGATGTTCAGTCGATCTGGCAGCTTGCGTGGCCCAGCGGTCTCCGTGAACACACTGGTGATCAGGCCGCGCTGGGCCTGCGCATATCGGGCTGTGAAGACGAGCGGCAATGCGACGGCAACACAAAGGGCGAGGACGACGACTCCGGCGATCCGCCGCCGCATTCGGTCGAGCCGCGCCGGTCCACCGAGAAAGGCGCCACTGATGATCACCAGACACCAGGCGATGGCAACCCCGATGGCGCCGTACTGGATCAGCTTCAAGGCGCCTGGTCGTACTGCCAACTCGAGCAGAAGGCGCTTGGACAGCAGGGCGGCGACCAGGAGCACGCCGCCGAGCGCGAGCAGGCACAGGTAGGCTCTGAAGATCATCCGACCGGAGCGCTCACGGCCGACGAGCAGATGCCCCAGGCCGGGGATGATCGTCGAAACGGCGGCGAGTGTCAGCACACGACGCAGAACTTTGTTCGGATCCGTGACGGTGTCGGCCCGAGCCGGCCGGGACAGCGCGTCGCGCGGTGGCTGCGCCGGCGACTGGGGCGGTGTCGTGGAACCCGCGCTCGATCCGTCGGCCCTGCCATCTCGACCGCGCGCAGGCACCGTATCGGCTGCGGGACGCCCCGGTGCGCCCACCGGACCACGCCTGGCCCGCCTGGTCATCGAGCCGGGCCGCGAGGCTGCCATGCCAGGACCGCCGGGGCGGCCCCGATCGGTCGGCCCTCCGGTCGCACGAGTTGACGGTCGTGACACACGATCACGCTATTCACACAAGTAACACCAGTCACATCGCCACGCCGATGATCCCGGTTAGCTGTGTTCGGCTCGAGACTCCAGAATCGCAGCCCGCCTGGCAAGCCGGTGCTGCCGGCGGATTTCCGCTTCCGCGAAGCGGCGCTTGTCCTCGTCCGTCTCGGGCGATACGGGAGGTACGTCGCGCGGCTTGCCATCAGCATCGACCGCGACGAACACGAGATAGGCGGTCGCCACCCGCTTGGGCGGTACGCCTGCCTTGTCCCACGGTTCGGCCAGGACCCGGACACCGACCTCCATCGAGGTTCGGCCGGTCCAGTTGACCTGCGCATATGCCTGGACAAGATCGCCGACGTGAACGGGTTCGATGAACGCCATCTCGTCCATGGACGCCGTCACGGCAGGCCCGGCCGAGTGCCGCTGTGCGACCACACCAGCGACGTCGTCGACAAGTTTCATGATCACACCGCCGTGCACGCTGCCCAGTAGGTTCGTATCGAGCACGGTCATGATCCGACTCAGCGCGGTCCGTGCGGCTGAGGTCGGCTTCGGCTCCTGCGCCCCGTCCACCCCGTTATTCGACCATGAATGTGGCCCGCGCGACGCGCAGGGCGCTAGGCACGGGCTAGGCCGGCCAGAAGCTGGCGTGCCATCACCACACGCTGGATCTGGTTCGTGCCCTCATAGATTTGGGTGATCTTCGCATCTCGCATCATCCGCTCGACGGGATAGTCCTTCACGTAGCCATAGCCGCCGAGCAGTTGGACCGCGTCCGTCGTCACCTCCATCGCGACATCGGAGGCCAGGCACTTGGCGGCTGCGCCGAAGAAGGTGAGATCGGGATCGGCGCGCTCCGACTTCGCGGCGGCGACATAGGTGAGCTGCCGAGCACCTTCCAGCTTCATCCCCATATCCGCGATCATGAACTGCAGGCCCTGGAAGTCCGCGATCGGCCTGCCGAACTGCTTGCGCTCCTTGACGTACCCGAGCGCCACATCGAGGGCTCCCTGGGCGATGCCGAGTGCCTGTGCGGCGATCGTGACCCTGGTGTGGTCAAGGGTGCGCAGAGCGGTCTTGAAGCCGGTGCCGGGTTCGCCGATCATCCGATAACCCGCGAGAGCAACGTGGTCGAGGTACAGCTCCCTGGTTGGTGAGCCCTTGATCCCGAGTTTCTTCTCAGGCGCGCCGAAGGACACACCCTCATCGTCTTTCTCGATGACAAATGCGGAGATACCACCCGAGCCTGCATCTGGATCCGTCTTTGCCATGACGGTGTAGTACTTCGCTTCGCCCGCGTTCGTGATCCATCGCTTGACGCCGTCAAGTATCCACCCGTCACCGTCGGGTGTGGCCTTCGTCCGCATCGATGCCGCATCGCTGCCCGCCTCTGGCTCGGACAGGGCGTACGAGAACATGGCCTCACCTGCGGCGACCGGAGGCAGGTAGCGCTGTTTGAGGTCTTCAGAAGCGGCCAAGAGCAATGGCAAGGTGCCGAGTTTGTTGACTGCTGGAATCAGCGACGTCGATGCGCACGCCCGCGCAACCTCCTCGATAACGATGCAGGTCGCCAGCGCATCCGCACCGGCTCCGCCGTATTCCTCTGGGATGTGGGGAGCATGCAGATCCGCGGCGCGCAACGCGTCGTAAGCCGCGTGCGGAAACTCTGCGCGGGTGTCGACCTCGGCGGCATGTGGCGCGATCTTGTCGTCGGCGATCTCCCGCACAGTGTCTCTGAGCATGACATGCTCGTCGGACAACGCGAAAAACGGGAAGTCGGTCACGGCCCGATGCTATGACGCCCCGCGCGCACCGCACGCGTCTACATGTCATGACCGAGTGCAGACCGGTACTATGCCGCGAGCCACGACGGGCTGGATCAAGGAGGAACCGTGGCCTATCGCCTCACCGTGTTGGGTACGGGCTACCTGGGCACCACCCATGCGGCCTGCATGGCGGAGCTTGGCTTCGAAGTCCTGGGCATGGACATAGACGCCGACAAGGTGGCCGCTCTCAGCCGCGGTGAGATCACCTTCTATGAGCCAGGCCTCGCGGAACTCCTGATCAAGCACGTCACGAGCGGGCGGCTGAGGTTCACCGACTCTTACGAGGAGGCCGCGGCCTTCGGCGATGTGCACTTCCTCTGCGTCGGCACTCCACAGAAGAAGGGCGAGTACGCGGCCGACATGCGATTCATCAACTCGGCTGTCGATGGTCTCGCCGCGCACCTGGACCGCGACGTTCTCCTGGTCGGCAAGTCCACCGTGCCGGTCGGAACCGCGGCCAGGCTCGTCCAGCGGATGGGTCCGGTCACTGCGGCAGGCGGCCGGGTTGAGCTCGCCTGGAATCCGGAGTTTCTCCGCGAGGGCTTCGCCGTTGCCGACACCCTGCGTCCTGACCGCATCGTCGTGGGGGTCACATCGGGCCGCGCCGAGCAGGTGCTACGCGAGATCTACCAGCCACTGCTGGATGCCGGCGTACCTTTCCTGGTCACCGACTTCGCAACGGCTGAGCTCGTCAAGGCGTCGGCCAACGCCTTCCTAGCCACCAAGATCTCCTTCATCAATGCAATTGCCGAGGTGTGCGAGGCGGCCGGCGCTGATGTCACGCAGCTCGCCCGTGCACTGTCCTATGACGACAGGATCGGCGGTCGATTTCTTCATGCCGGGCTGGGCTTCGGCGGCGGCTGCTTGCCAAAGGACATCCGCGCCTTCATGGCGCGGGCCGGTGAGCTTGGCGCTGACCAGGCACTGACGTTTCTGCGCGAGGTCGATGCGATCAACATGCGCCAGCGTGCCCGGATGGTCGACCTCGCCCGTGAGCAGTGCGACGGATCGTTCCTCGGCCGGCGAGTCGCAGTACTCGGCGCCGCGTTCAAGCCGAACTCCGACGACATCAGAGACTCGCCCGCACTCAACGTCGCGGCACAGATCCAGCTTCAAGGCGGTGACGTCACCGTCTACGACCCGAAGGCGATGGACAACGCACGAAAGGCCTATCCGAGCCTCGCCTATGCAGATTCGGCCATCGCGGCCTGCCAGGGAGCCGATGTCGTGCTCCACCTCACCGAGTGGCAGGAGTTCCGCGACATCGACCCGCTGGCGCTCGGCGAGATCGTCGGCAGCAGGCACGTCGTCGACGGCCGCAACGCGTTGGACCCGGCTGCCTGGCGGGCGGCCGGATGGACCTACCGCGCTCTCGGCCGCCCCTAGTTCGCATGAAGGGCACCTTCACCCGATAGATCGGGGTGAAGGTGCCCTTCATATCTCCAGGATTCGCGCAGCGCGCACCTTGATGCTGTCGGCTCCCCGACGAAGCGGAGCCGGCGACGAGCAGATTCACGCGGTGGAGGTTGCGGCAGTTGAATCCCCATCGCATCACCCCGCGCCCGCACCCCATCACCCCGCGCCCGCACGCACCACTCGGCGCCCGCATGCATCACTCCGCGCCCGCATGCATCACCCCGCGCCCCCGGAGCATCGAAGAGACGGACATTTCGGACCAGTTGTGATGCACCAGGGAGCGAAGTTCGGCCAGCCGGGGTACCGGCGTTCCTGGAACGCCGGCCCGCAGCGGGTGGCCCTTGATCGTCCGGCGGCTATTGGAGCCGGGAGCGAAGGGCGTCGCCTTTGCTTCGCGCCGAGGCATTGAGATCTGCCTGGAACTTCACCACTCGCTGCCGCAGCTCGTCGTCGCTGGCCGCCAGGATCCGGACGGCGAGCAACCCCGCGTTCCTGGCGCTGCCGATGGCAACGGTCGCGACTGGCACGCCGGCGGGCATCTGCACGATCGACAGCAGTGAGTCCAGCCCATCGAGCTGCTGGAGCGGAACCGGCACGCCGATCACCGGCAGCGGGGTGACCGAGGCGAGCATGCCCGGCAGGTGCGCTGCTCCTCCGGCACCTGCGATGATCACTTGCAGGCCGCGCGTCGCCGCCGTCTCGGCGTACTCGATCATCTCCTTCGGCATACGGTGTGCGGAGACCACCCCGACCTCGTAAGGAACGTCGAACTCGTCGAGCGCCTGGGTGGCGCCCTGCATGACGGGCCAGTCCGAGTCGGATCCCATGACAACACCGACCGCCGGCTCCGCGGAATCAGTCATCGATCTCTCCAGCTAGGTAGGCGGCCGCATGATGCGCGCGCTCGCGGAGCTCGGCTAGGTCGGACCCGGAGACCGTGACGTGACCGATCTTGCGACCGGCACGGATCTCCTTGCCGTACATGTGAATACGCAGGTGTGGGTCGCGGGCCTGGCAATGGACGTATCTGGGGTACGGATCGATTGGCCGACCTCGCTCGTCGAGGTGACCGAGCACGTTGACCAGCACGGTGTACGGCGCCCGCGCGGTTGGCGCGCCCAGCGGCAGGTTGAGCACCGCCCGCAGATGCTGCTCGAATTGATCGGTGACGGCCCCATCGATGGTCCAGTGGCCGGAGTTATGCGGCCGCATGGCCAGCTCGTTCACCACCAGGCCGCCAGCGGCGTCGAACATCTCGACGGCGAATACGCCGGTCACCTCGAGCTCAGCCGCGATCTTCAGTGCAACTTCCTGGGCCGACGCAGCCGCGGCCGCGGCGAGGCCGGGAGCCGGCGCCACGACTTCTCGGCAGACGCCGTCGGCCTGCACCGTCTCGACGACCGGATAAGCGGCTGCCTGGCCGTGAGGCGACCGAGCAACGAGCACGGCGACCTCTCGGCGGAAGTCCACGAACTCCTCAGCCAGCAGCGGCCGCTCGGTGTCAGCGCGGGCCTCCATGACCGCTGTCGCCTGCGCCGGTTCGCCGATCACCCAAACTCCCCGGCCGTCGTAGCCGCCTCTTGGGGTCTTGAGCACGACCGGCCACCCCACGACCCGCCCAAACGCGACCACCTCGGCCGCATCAGCAACGGCACGCCAGCGGGGACATGGCAGCCCTGCCACGCTCAGTCTGTCCCGCATCCGCAGCTTGTCCTGCGCGTAGACCAGTGCGTCAGCGCCAGGGTGTACGGCGACCCCACCGGCCGCGAGCTTCCTGATGTGATCGGTGGGCACGTGCTCATGGTCGAACGTCACGACGTCGCACCCCCGAGCGAATGACAGCAGGGAGTCAAGATCGCGGTAGTCGCCGACGACCACGTCCGGGATCACCTGCGCGGCCGCGTCACTCGGCGTCTCGGCGAGCAGCTTCAATCGAATCCCCAGCGGGATCGCCGCTTCCTGCATCATGCGAGCCAGCTGGCCGCCACCGACGATGCCGACAACCGGAAACGCCACGCCCCCGACCATATCCAGCAGCGTTGTCGGCCGCCCGATGCATGTGGCGCTCCGCGAGCTACGCGGTGCCTTCAGGTCGCTTTCCCGAGGATGAAGGTGCGCGTCCCGCGAACCCGCGCGACATGAGGGGCACCTTCACCCGAACCTACGGGGAGAAGATGCCCTTCATGCGGAGCGGGCGGAGATCGGAAGATCGGCGGGTCAGAGGCCGAGGTCGCGGGCGATCAGGATGCGCTGAACCTCGGAGGTGCCTTCGCCGATCTCCAAGATCTTGGCGTCCCGCCACATGCGCGCAACCGGGAACTCGTTCATGAAGCCGTACCCACCGTGAATCTGAGTCGCCTCCCTCGCGTTGGCAACCGCGCTCTCTGATCCATGGAGCTTGGCGATGGCCGCCTCACGTTTGAACGGTTCGCCCCGCGCGAGCAGCTCAGCTGCGCGGTACCAGGCAAGGCGGGAGGTGTGAGCGCGCATCTCCATGTCAGCGACCTTGAACTGGATGGCCTGGTTGTCGCCGATGGGCCGGCCGAAAGCATGCCGCTGTTTTGCGTAGATCACTGACTCGTCCACGCAGCCCTGGGCCAGCCCGGTCGCGAGCGCGGCAATCGCGATCCTGCCCTCGTCGAGGGTGGAGAGGAACTGCGCGTACCCCCGCCCAGCCTCGCCGAGCAGGTTAGCCCGCGGAACCCGGCAATCGGAGAAGGACAGCTCTCGAGTGTCAGAGGCGCTCCAACCGACCTTGGAGTATTTCTTCGACACAGTGAATCCAGGGGTACCCGCCGGGACGATGATCGCCGATGTCTCCCGATCATCGGTCAGGGCAGCGACCGTGACGAGCCTGGTGATATCGGTACCGGAGTTTGTGATGAACGCCTTCGTACCGTTGATCACCCACTCGTCGCCATCGAGCCGGGCGGTTGTTCGCAGAGCACCGGCGTCGGACCCGCTCCCAGGCTCGGTCAGCCCGAAGGCCGCGAGCATCTCCCCGCTGCAGAGCTTCGGGAGCCACTCGCGCTTCTGCTCCTCGCTCCCGTACCGATAGATCGGCATCGCGCCGAGCGAGACTGCAGCCTCCAGCGTGATCGCCACGGAGGAGTCGACGCGGGCCAGCTCCTCGATGGCCAGGCACAGCGCGAAATTATCGCCGCCCATGCCGCCGTACTCCTCGGGGAAGGGCAGGCCGAACAGGCCCATGTCCGCCATCTGCTGAATGATCGGATAGGGGAACTCGGCCCGCTCGCAGTAGTCGCCGATCACCGGGGCCACCGCATCACGGGCGAACTCGGCCACGGTCTTGCGCAGCGTCTCGTGCTCCTCGTCAAGCCGATAGTCGAGCACTGGAAGCTCCTCTTGTTACAGGGTTCCGCAGGTCTTGCATATGACTGTAACACCTCGGCTGCTGCCGAAGCGCCAGCCGCTGGTCGCCCGCGTCGCGGAGCCGTCGGCATCCCCATCTCCATCACTCGGAGCGAGGTGACGGTCGGAAAAGGCGGGAGCGGGTACCCTGCTTCGGTGGCTCTTGCAGCGTCGGCGGGCAAAACGATGAGATTCCTGCTCGCCCCCTACTACGGGCTCAACCACCTGGTTCGCGAACTGATGAAGTTCGGAGTGGTGGGGAGCATCGCCTACCTCATCGACGCCGGCGTCAACAACCTGTTGCGGCAGACCGAGGCGCTCGACGACCGGCCCCTTACGGCGAAGGGGCTCTCCGTCGCCTTCGCGGCTGTCTTCGCCTTCCTAGGAAACAGGTTCTGGACCTTCAGGCACCGATCGGACCCGGGACTCGCCCGCGGCTTCGTGCTCTTCTTCTTCCTCAACTTCATCGGGCTTCTGATCGCGGTGGGCTGCCTCGCGCTGAGCCACTACGTGCTGGGATTTACCTCACTGCTCGCGGACAACATCGCAGGGAACATCATCGGAACCGGTCTTGGCACGCTCTTCCGGTTCTGGTCCTACCGCAAGTGGGTCTTCACCGACATCAGCGCGACGCCGGCCGCGAAGGTCACCACGCCCGCCGCGGGACACGTACCCGCAGTCGCCGATGCCCACATCCCGGCGCAGCCCAATGCCGCTCTCGAGCAGGATGCTGTCGCATTCGCTCGCCGGACGAGCCCGCAGTCCGCAGCGGGGCCATAGCGATACCACTGATCGATCGGAGGCCGTTGTCGATCACGGCCGACCGTTAGCGCCTCCCTCTTCAGCGCACGACAGCGTGACAGGTGGATGACCGGGTTGCTCCGCTGGCCGAGAGGGCGTGTCAGTCGGAGGAGGGCTTAGCTGGCCGGCCCGACCGAGCTGGCGCGGCTGACTGGCCTTGACCTGGCCGACTTGCGCTCCGCGCGCCGGCCCCTGAGCGACCACCCCGCGCCGACGAGCCCGCGGCCGTGCGCAGACTGGTCAGGGCACGCCCTCCCGCCGGTCGCTTCGGTGCCCCGTTCAGGTCGTCAAAGACCCTGGGCAAGAAGATCGCGAAGACTGGCGGGACGTACTGCGTGACCTCGAGACGGCCACCATCCGCCTCCACGAGCTGGCGGGCAAGGGACAGCCCCAGCCCGGTGCTGCGGCTCCCACTGACTGACCGCTCGAACAGCCGAGGAGCGACGGATTGGGGAATTCCCTTCCCTTCGTCGGCCACCTCGACGATGGCCTTGCGGCCGGCGGCGCGAGTAGTGACCGTGACCGTTCCCGCACCGTGGGTGAGGGCGTTCTCAAGGAGCACCGCAAGAGACTGCGCCAGCCGGCCTGGCGTTGCCGACACCACAAGGCCCGCTCGGCCGTTGACCACAACATCCCGATCGACTTGTGCGAAGGGAAGGCGCCATTCCTCCGCCTGCTGTTTGATCGCGGAGTCGAGGGACAGCCGCACGGCGGACGTATCGTCGCGACCGCGGCTGTCGTCGAGCAGGTCCGTGACCACACCGGTCAGCCGCTCGATCTGGTTGAGGGCGACGTCCGCCTCCTCCCTGACCGCGTCGAGGTCTTCAGCTTGTGCCATTTCCTCGACCCGCATGGACAGCGCGGTCAGCGGAGTGCGCAGCTGGTGGGATGCGTTGGCCGCGAACTGCCGCTCAGCGGCGAGCATCCGTGAGATCCGCACCGCGCTCTCATCAAGGACGCTGGCCACCCGATCGAGCTCGGGCAGGCCGTACCGATGCTGCTGGCGGCGCAGATCGCCCGCCCCAAGCAGCTCGGCGGACTCGGCGAGCTCGAGAAGCGGCCGGGTCAGCCGGCGTGCCAGCAGCCAGGCCAGGCCGGCCGCAGCCAGGACGGCGAGAACCGCGCCGCCACCGATCAGCAGCCAGGAACGTCGCACGTCACTGAGGACGTGCTGGCGAGGGAGCATCACGGTGACGGAGAAGCCGGTTGCACGGTGGTCGAGGGTGTAGACGTAGGTGTCCGCCTGGTTGATGACCGTACCGACCTGGATCTGCTGGCTGAGACCGCTGGGCAGCGGCTCGCGCTGGACCGGACCGCCAAGCATGTCCACGGCGATCGGCACCTGGATATTGGTGCCTTCGACCTTGACATAGGCGTCCTGGCGGACAAGGGACTCGACGAATGCCGGACTGACCTCGTTGGTCTGCTCCCAGCGGGTCTCGACGGCGGTAAGCAGCCGCTGTGCCTCGGCCCTCACATCATCCTTGGCTCGCTGCTGGATCCACTCGGCCTCCGCGAAGCCGAGCGGCAAGGCGAACACGGTGACCACGAACACCGCGACCGCGAGTGTTGCGAAAACCAACCTGCGGCGCATCGTCTACTCCGGCTCGAACCTGAAGCCGACACCGCGAACCGTGGTGATGTAGCGCGAATCCACGGGGTCGTCACCAAGCTTGCGGCGCAGCCACGTCATGTGCATGTCCAAGGTCTTCGTCGAGCTGGGCCACGGCGCACCCCAGACCTCACGCATCAGCTGACCCCGGGACACGACCCGGCCCGCGTCGCGGACGAGGACGCGCAACAGGTCGAACTCCTTGACGGTCAGCTGCAGCTCGGTGCCGGCCAGCCAGGCCTTCCTGGCGTCCGAGTCCACCGTGATATCGCGCACTTCGTGCACCGCAGACTCCACCTGGCCGCGGCGCATCACGGCCCGGACCCGGGCGAGCAATTCGGCGAGCCGGAACGGCTTGGTGACGTAATCGTCGGCGCCTGCATCCAGGCCGATCACCGTATCCAGCTCATCCGCCCGGGCGGTAAGCATGAGAATTGGCATGGCAGGTGACTCGGCCCGCAGCCGGCGGCAGACATCCATGCCGTCGATGTCTGGCAGCCCAAGGTCGAGCAGCACCATGTCGACGTCGCCCCGGTTTGCCCGAGCCAAGGCGGACGCGCCGTCTGCACGCACGTCAACGTCGTAGCCGTCGCGGCGCAGGGCGCGTGCCAACGGCTCGGCAATGGTGGGGTCGTCCTCGACGACGAGTAGCCGCCGCATGGGCCGATCGTATGCCGGACCTGGCCTGATCTTGTTAATCGCCGTCCAAACCGTTACCCACCGTAAGAGCCCACGCCCCATTGCGGCACGAGGGAGGCTAGCGTCCCGTCAAGGAAGCTAAACCGGGGTCACCCCGTGGCGACGGCGGGAGAAGGACCGGTCCTTGCTGCGATAAGTGGCGAAGCGGCGTATCAGCTCGTCCCTCAGCTCCTCGGGCTGGATGATCGCGTCGACGACCAGCTCGGAGGCGAGCCGCACGATGTCGATATCGACCTCGTACTCCTGCCGCCGCGCGGCGATGTACGCCGCACGCTCGTCCTCGTCGGCAATCGCTGCGATCTTGTTGGCATAGACGGCGTTGACCGCCGCCTCGGCGCCCATCACCGCGATCTTGGCGGTGGGCAGCGCGAGTGTCGCGTCGGGATCGAAGCCGGGTCCCGCCATGGCGTACAAGCCGGCGCCGTACGCCTTCCGTACGACCACACAGATCTTCGGCACGGTCGCCTCGGCTACCGCACTGATCATCTTCGCGCCGTGCCTGATGATTCCCTGCTTCTCTACCGCCGCACCGACCATGAAGCCTGGTACGTCGGCCAGGAAGAGCAGCGGCACATTGAACGCGTCGCAGAGCTGGATGAAACGCGTGGCCTTGTCGGCGCTGTCGACGAAGAGCACGCCGGCGCGGTGCATAGAGTTATTCGCGACCACGCCGACGACCTCGCCGTCGAGTCGGCCGAAGCCGACCACCAGCTCGCGGGCCCACAGCGCGTGGATCTCAAAGAACGAATCGGCGTCAAGCAACCCGCGCACGAGCTTGCGCATGTCGAAGGCGTGCCGCTCGTTGTGTGGCACGACCTGCGCGAGATCGATCTCGGCCGGCGGTGCAGCAGGTATCGCCGAGGGCGGGGTTCCTTGCCAGTTCGAGGGCAGGAAGGTGAGGTAGCGGCGGACTGTATCGAGCGCCTCCTGCTCGGTCTTGACCAGGAAGTGCCCGACTCCCGACTCCCTGCAATGGACCGCGGCTCCGCCCATCGCCTCCAATGTCGTCTTCTCGCCGGTCACCATCTCGACCATCCGGTCGGAAGCGAGATACATCGACGCGTTGCCGTCCACCATGACGACGACATCGCAGAAGGCCGGGATGTACGCACCTCCGGCCGCGCTTGGTCCGAAGAGGGCGCAAACCTGCGGGATCGACCCGGACGCCCTTACCTGGTTCCAGAAGATGCGACCTGCACCACGGCGCCCAGGAAAGAGGTCGACCTGATCGGTGATCCTGGCACCGGCAGAATCGACGAGATAGACCATCGGGGTGCCGATGCGATAAGCCGCCTCGATGATCCGGATGATCTTCTCGACCGTCCTGGCGCCCCACGAGCCCGCCTTCACCGTCGAGTCGTTGGCCATCAGGCAGACCGGCCTGCCGTCAATGCTGGCAGTTCCAGTGATCACCCCGTCGGCCGGGAGATCGCCGGCCAAGACGTTCGCCAACTGCCCGTCCTCGACGAACGAGCCCTCGTCCACCAAGAGCTTGATCCGCTCCCTGGCGAACAGCTTGCCGCGCCTCGCGTTGGCCTCGTGGTATTTCGCCGCACCGCCGGCGACAACGGTCTCCCGCATACGATCCACCGGCGGGTGGCCTAGGGCCTCCGCCTGATCCGTACTCTCCGTCACGGGCCGGAGCCTAGCTCGCAGCGGACTGGCGAGGCTTCTCGCCCCGGGCCGTCGCTGCGGCCACCGGCGACGCCGGCCTCCGGCTATCGAGGAGGGCCGAGGCCAACGCGGGCCTGCACCGCGGCGAACGTCTCCTCGGGCGCGGGTCCGTCGATCAGCCAGGTCGCGCCGGCCTCAGCGAGGGCGTCGACCGATTCGTCGGGGCCCAGAGCCGTGACGATGTCATAGCCGGGCGGCGGATCCAGATCCTTCACAAGCTCGGCCAGCTCAGCGGAGCTGAGCGGTCCAGCCGGGGTGAGCGGGAAGATGCCGTCCCAGCGGCGGGCGCGTTCCAGCGGCCGGCGGCGGCCGAACGTGGCGGCGACCCAGATCGGCGGCCTCGGCTCCTGCAGCGCCGATGGGTTGAGATGGGCATGCACCTGGTAGTGCTCACCGTCATGCTCGACCGCTTCACCGCAGAGGAATGCGTCGAGCAGCGGCAGCGCCTCGTCGAGCATGGCCGCATGGATTCTGGCGTCGGTGGCCTCGCCGAAGGCACCGTACTCAAGGTCGGCGGGCACGCCCAGGCCCACGCCGAGTATCGCCCGGCCACCGCTGAGGTGGTCCAGGGTGATGACTTCTCGCGCCAGCTTCCACGGTCGACGCCGGGGGACCGGCGTCACGAGTGTGCCCAGCCTCACGCGCCGAGTCCGGGTGGCGATGGCGCCGAGCAGCACCCATGGGTCGTGGACTTCCGGCCGCGCGACCGCATCGTGCTGGAGGTGATCCCACAGGAAGAAGCCATCCCAGCCGGCCTGCTCGGCGGACACGGCGAGGTCCACGAGTGCAGCCGGGTCGCCGAACATCGGCATGCTCACACCACAGCGCATGGGGACTTCCTACCAGTACCAGCCGACAAGTCCGGAGGCTGGCGTCAGCCGCCGGCGCATAGGACTGGGCAGAAGAACACGGCCAACGGGCGCATGAATCGAGACGAGATCGCCCCTAACGGCGCGTGCCTGGGCTATTGACCGTGTTGTTGTGTGCGCTCTCGCAGCAGCGCAAGCCCGCGCCATCTCTGCAACGCAGGTCTGCCGAGCGGCATTGCGCCCTGCGCTGCTCGTACGCTGCTGTCATGGGCAGGCTCACGCGCCGGTATCGAGTACGGCGGCTGCGCGACGGTGACTGGTCCGAGCGACCTGACACGCTCGCAGTCGAGGAGCCACTGGAGATCAGGGTGAGCGGCCGCGCTTATGCGGTCACCATGCGCACCCCCGGACACGACTTCGACTTGGCCGGTGGGTTTCTCGTGTCAGAAGGGGTCGTCGGCGCCGCAGAAGACATCACGACCATCCGCTATTGCACTGATGACTCGCCCTGTGCGCGGACGGCGGCCACGTCCCTCCAGGTCGTCGCCGCCCGTACGTCGTCCCAGGGAGATGGCCGCAACGACGTCCTGCCGCCCGCCGAACCGAACGCCGACACCGCGTACAACATCGTCGAGGTGACACTCGCACCGGGCATCGCACCGCCGCGCCCGGACGTCGAGCGCTCGGTCTATACGACCAGTTCCTGCGGAGTTTGCGGCAAGACGGCCCTGGAGGCGGTCAACACCACGACCCGCTGGCCAGTGGCGCAGGACGCGATGCAGGTCAGATCGTCGGCCCTCGTCGCGCTCCCCGATCTGCTGCGCGCCGAACAACGGGTCTTCGCTCGCACGGGCGGCCTTCATGCAGCCGGTGTCTTCGCGCCCGACGGGCGGCTTCTCTGCCTGCGCGAGGACGTCGGCAGGCACAACGCGGTCGACAAAATCCTCGGGTGGGCGCTGCGGACGAGCCTGCTGCCGCTGCGAGGCCACGTGCTTCAAGTGAGCGGCCGGGCCTCCTTCGAGCTCGTCCAGAAGGCCGTGATGGCCGGAATTCCGATGCTCTCCGCCGTGTCCGCGCCGTCGTCGCTCGCCGTCGACCTCGCCGCCGAGTCCGGGCTGACCCTGGCCGGATTCGTCAGGGGAAACGGCATGAACGTCTACACCCATCCGCATAGGGTCGTCGCGTGATGAGCGATGACAGTCGCCGTGAGCTCGTAGACCCAGGCGGCCGCGTCTTAGCCACGTACGTGTACGACATCACCGGGCGCGACCAATGGGCCGAAGACATCCAGCCGGCTCCGGGCGTCGAAATCGACGACGTCGTGGCGGCAGCGATGGCGCACTTCGCCGGCTGGGTCGCCGGTGGCCCTGACGAGCTCTGCTCGGCCCTGATCGCGGCCGGGGCCAAACCGCGCCGGCACGCCTTCGTCATGACTCTGGACCTGCGCACCTCACCGCCACCGCACACCTGGCGCGCTTCGAGACTCCCAGCCGGCCTCCACTACACCGGCCTGGACGGCGATCCGGAGCTCTTGTACGACGCGTATGCAGGTGCGTATCGGCCGGGGCACCCCGATCGCGGCTCGACCGACCAGCGAGAGACCTTCGAACAGACGCTTCTCCCGCTCCTGCGCGGGGAAATCCTCGGGCCCGTTCTCCCAAGCAGCGCCATGATCGTCGACGACGATACGAAGCGCGCGGCTGCCGCATGCATCCTGACCGATCGGGACGGTACGGCCTGGGTGGCCGAACTGTTCAGGGATCCCGCACCCCTCTACGGGGGAACGGGTGGTGCGCTGTTGCGGCATTGTCTGTGGCGCACAGCCGAGCACGGGATCGACAAGGTGGGGCTCGCGGTCACTGTCGGTAACGCCGCACAGTTGCTCTACGAGGAGGCCGGCTTCACCATCGAGTCAACGTCCCGCAACGTCCTGATCCCACCGGCATAGAGGGGGGCGAGCTAAGCGGGAATGGTGCGGGTCCGCGGACCCGCCCGCAGGACCTGAGACGGGAGCTTGTGACCGACGAGGCGCTCGGCCGTGGCCGCGGCATCGATCATCGCCGATAGGTCGACGCCGGTCGATACGCCCATGTCCTCGACCATGTGGACAAGTTCCTCGGTGGCGATGTTGCCCGTTGCGCCCGGTGCGTACGGGCAGCCACCAAGGCCGCCGACCGACGCATCGAAGTCCCGCACCCCGAGCTGGAGCGCGGCGAGGACGTTCGCGAGCCCGGTTCCGCGGGTGTTGTGGAAGTGCAGATTCAGCGGAACGTCCGGGTAGCGCAGATAGGTCTCGCCGACCAGTTCGGTAACCCGCGACGGCGTCGCCATTCCTGTCGTATCGCCAAAGGACACCGAGTCGGCGCCTGCCGCGAGCGCTCGGCCCACTACCCAGAGGACCCGTTCGACTGGAACATCGCCCTCGTACGGGCAGCCGAAGGCGGTCGACACGATCACCTGGCAGGTGACACCTCGCTGGTGGGCAAGGGCGATGATCGCTTCGATGTCATCGAGCGACTCGGCCGTGGAGCGGTTGACGTTCTGCCTGTTGTGCGTGTCCGAGGCGGAGACGACGACCTCGATCTCCTGGAATCCGGCCGCGATTGCCCGTTCGGCGCCTCGCAGGTTGGGAACCAGCGCGGAATAGCGCACGTCCTCGTTGCGGTGTATGCGCGACCACACCTCATCGGCGTCGGCCATCTGCGGGATCGCCCGCGGGTGGACGAAGGAGACCGCCTCGATGCGACCGACGCCGGTCTTGGACAGCGCATCAATCAGCTCGACCTTTGCATCGGTCGGGACCGGATCTTCGTTCTGGAGGCCATCGCGCGGGCCTACCTCACGCACGGAGATCGACTCCGGCAGGTCGGACATCTTCACTCCCTCGGGCAGTCACTGACGCAGCGCGCGCACGGTTATCCATGCAGCAATGCCGCCGTGGATTCCCTTCCTCGCACTGCTACTCACCCGGCCAGGACGGCCGTCGCTTCTCGTTGAACGCCGCGACCCCCTCGCGCCTATCCCCGGAGAAGGCTGTCGCTCGCCAGGCGGAATCCTCGATGTCAAGAGCGGCGGCTAGGTCAAGACCAGCGCCCGCGCGCAAGGCCCGCTTAGCATTGCGTAGCCCGACGGGAGAGTTGGCCGCGATCTGCCCAGCCAGCTTGAGCGCGACCTTGCGGGCCTCGCCGGTCGGGACTCGCCGGTCGACGAGACCCAGCCGCTCCGCTTCATCGATGTCGATCCGGCGCCCGGTAAAGACGAGGTCGGCGGCGCGAGCGCTACCCACCCTCCGTTGCAACAGCTGTGTTCCGCCTCCTCCAGGTACGACGCCAACTGTGACCTCGGGCAGCCCGACGACCGCCGTATCGTCGGCAACGATCACGTCGCAGGAGAGGGCAAGCTCGAATCCGCCGCCGAGCGCGAACCCGTGCACGGCGGCGACGGTAGGCATGGGGAGATCGAGGACGCCGGAGAAGGCCGCCCTGAAGATCGGCCGCTGTCGCATCAGGTCGGCGTCGGTGTAGGAATTGCGCTCCTTGAGGTCTGCTCCGACGCAGAACGCCTTCTCCCCCAGCGCGCTGAGTACGACGGCGCGGACGTCGCGATCCGCCGCGAAGGTTGCCGTGGCCGCAGCGATCTCCGCCGCCATCGCCGTGGACAGCGCATTGAGCGCCCGCGGCCGGTTGAGCGTCAGCTCAGCGACGTGGTCATAGCGCTCGACCGTCACGAGCTCGAAGGTCTGTCCCACGTCCGCGAGGCTACCCGGGCACTGCACTCAATAGCGCATTAGGTGCCGTCGCCAAGATCTTCGATTGGGCGAGTGCGTACGTCGTCCTCGGGACGATCCGGCCGACGCTCGGCGTCGGGGGCCAGCAGCCGTTCGCGCTGGTCACGGATGACAAGCTCGTACAGATCCCGCTGGACATCCTCGACATGCGGGATGTCCTTGAGCACGATCTGCCCCCGCTCGCCTGCCGACTCCACAGTCAGCGTCCCGCAGCCAAGGATCCGCTCGAACCAGTTATGGGCGAAGGACACATCGTTGATGCGCTGAAGGGGAATGTCGTGCCCTTGCCGGGCCAGGACACCAGTACGGAGGATGAGCCTGCGGTTGGTCACCGTGTACTGGGTGTACCACCAGATGAGCAGCGGCCAGATTCCCCATCTGCCGACGATGACCAGCCAGAGGAGAATCGCCAGTCCGCGTAGCCAGATCTGCCCGCCGCCCTCGGGCGCCACGCCCGCCCCGGTTCCGGCGAGTGCCGACCCGATGATCAGGATGATCGTCGGCCAGACGATCTCCTTCCAGTGCGGCCGTAGCTCCATCACGATCTGCTCGTCGCGGCCCAGCAGCCGAGCCGGATATCCCATCACTACTCCCCTTCACCCTCGATGGGGAATCGTGACAGCAAAGTACGCCCGCCGCCAGAACCCTGAACTCGGCTACGGGCCGCGTGATCAGTAGGAATCCGCCGGGCTGCTAGGAGGAACCCGAGGATCGGACGTGGACGACGTCTCCGGCGCCAACGCTGCGATCGCCGTCGCTGGTCCTTATGACGAGCTGGCCTAGCAGATCGACGGCGATGGCTTCGCCCTCGATGTTCCGGCCGGCAGGCAGCGCGACGCTCACCTTCCGGCCGAGCGTGAGGCAGCGCTCGGCGTAGGCGGCGCGAACTCCGCCGGCGCCCGCCCCGCCGCCACCGTCCCGCCACGCGACGTAGCGCCGGGAGAATTCCCGCAAGAGCGCGCGCAGGATCGGATCCCGGTCGGTCGTCGCTGCTCCCTCGATGGCGAGTGACGTGGCTGTGCGAGCTGGAAGCTCATCGGGACGCATGCTGACGTTGACGCCGATCCCGACGACGACCGCGTCACTGGGCACAGCCTCCGCCAAGAGGCCGGCTACCTTGTGATCCCCGATGAGCACATCGTTGGGCCATTTCAGGTACGCGTCGACCTCCGCGACCTGCCGAAGCACGTCCGCGACTGCGATGCCGGCAAGTAGCGGGAGCCAGCCGCGATTACTGGCCGGTACACCAGCCGGGCGCAGGAGCACGGAGAAGGTGAGGCCGGAGCGTGCCGGGGCAACCCAACTGCGGTCGAGCCGGCCGCGACCCGCCGTCTGGTGCTCTGCGACCAGCGCGAGTCCCTCCGGCGCCCCGGCCGTCGCCGCCGTCATGACGTCGGCGTTAGTGGAGCCGGTCTCTTCGACCACCCGGATATCTCGCCACAGCCCGGGCGTCAGCTCGAACGCTCTGCGCAACGCCGACTCGCGCAGCGGCGGCCGGCCTAGGTCTACGTACGGGGAGGCGGAACGAGAGGCAGCCACTTGCCCATAGTGCGCCCCATCGGCAGCAAGATGAAGAAGCGCCCCCTTCGTTCACACATGTTCCCCGATTGCGGAACGGATCCCGGCCGACCGGGGATCGGACGCCTACCACGCGCCCCGACACTCCAAGCAGCAGCTCACCCCGTCATTTACGCTGGCCGACGGGCTCAACAAGGCAGCATCGAGCACACGACGCCGGGACCTTGATCAGCTCAGCCGGTGTCTGGAGGGCGACAAATGGCCGAGACGGCAGCGACGGGTGCGACGCCAGAGGCGTACGACATCCACACCACAGCCGGGAAGATCGCCGACTTGAGGCACCGACTGGACGAGGCCGTCCACGCCGGGTCCGCCCGCGCGGTCGAGCAGCAGCATGCCAAAGGAAAGCTCACCGCCAGAGAGCGGATTGAGGGCCTGCTCGACGAGGGGTCCTTCGTCGAACTGGACGAGCTGGCACGGCACCGGTCGACCACCTTCGATATGGCCTCGACGAGGCCATATGGCGACGGCGTCGTCACGGGCTACGGAACGATCGACGGCCGCCAGGTGTGCGTGTTCGCCCAGGACTTCACCGTCTTCGGTGGATCCCTTGGTGAGGTGTTCGGCGAGAAGATCGTCAAGGTCATGGACATGGCGCTCAAGACCGGGTCCCCGATCATCGGGATCAACGACTCGGGCGGGGCCCGGATCCAGGAGGGCGTCGTCTCGCTGGGCCTATACGGCGAGATCTTCTACCGAAACGTGATCTCGTCGGGTGTTATCCCGCAGATCTCGCTGATCATGGGGCCGTGCGCCGGGGGCGCTGTCTATTCACCCGCGATCACCGACTTCACCGTGATGGTCGACCAGAAGTCCCACATGTTCATCACCGGACCCGACGTGATCAAGACGGTGACTGGGGAGGACGTCGGCTTCGAGGAGCTCGGTGGTGCGCGAACGCACAACACGAAATCGGGCAACGCGCACTACATGGCGACCGACGAGGAGGACGCCATCGAATGGGTGCGCACCCTGCTGTCCTATCTCCCCAGCAATAACCTCTCCGAGCCGCCGGCGTATGACGAACCGGCCGACCTGGAGACGACGGATGGCGATCGCGAGCTCGACACAGTGGTGCCGGACTCGCCGAACCAGCCGTACGACATGCACCGCATCATCGAGCACGTCCTCGACGATGAGGAGTTCGTCGAAGTCCACGCGATGTTCGCTCCGAATATCGTGGTGGGCTTCGGCCGGGTCGAGGGACGGTCGGTCGGCGTTGTCGCAAACCAGCCGATGCAGTTCGCCGGGACCCTCGACATCGATGCCTCGGAGAAAGCGGCACGCTTCGTGCGCTTCTGCGACGCCTTCAATATCCCCGTCCTGACCTTCGTGGACGTACCAGGCTTCCTGCCCGGCACGTCGCAGGAGTGGAACGGCATCATCCGCCGAGGAGCCAAGCTCATCTATGCCTATGCGGAGGCCACGGTGCCGAAGGTCACTGTGATCATCCGGAAGGCCTACGGTGGCGCGTACGACGTCATGGGTTCCAAGCACCTGGGCGCCGACATCAACCTCGCCTGGCCGACTGCGCAGATCGCGGTGATGGGGGCTCAGGGAGCGGTCAACATCCTCTATCGCCGCGAACTAGCCAAGGTGGACGATCCGGACGCCCGCCGTACTGAACTCATCGCGGAGTACGAAGACACTCTCGCCAATCCCTACATCGCGGCCGAACGCGGTTACGTGGACTCCGTCATCGAACCGGCCCAGACGAGGGTCTCGATCATCCAGGCACTCCGGGCGCTGCGGGACAAGCGCGAGTCACTGCCGCCGAAGAAGCACGGCAACATCCCGCTCTGAGCAGGCTCGCTAGCGCTTTTCGCTAGACGTTCTCGTACTGAACCACCAAGCTGGCGCGGGCGAGGACGTTCGCGTTGCACGTATACCCGACCACGGCGGGCGCCGCGTCCGAGTCCAGGCCGGCCGACTCGACACCCAGTGCGTGCACGACGAAAAAGTACCGATGAGGGCCGTCGCCGGCCGGGGGTGCGGCACCGCCGTACGCCTTTGTGCCGAAATCGTTGCGGGCGTGAGTGGCGCCGGGCGGCAGTCCCGCCATGTCGCCGCTGCCGGCGGCACGGGGAAGCTCCGTGACAGATGCGGGAAGGTCGAAGAGCAGCCAGTGCCAGAAACCACTCTCGGTTGGAGCATCGGGGTCGTAGCAGGTCACCGCGAAGCTCTTCGTTTCGGCTGGGGCTCCCTCCCACCGCAGGTGGGGCGACAGGTTCTCGCCGGCGTGTCCCCAGCCGCTGAAGACCTGTGTCTGGGGCATCGTCTTGCCGTGCTCGAGATCGTTACTGGTAAGGGTGAAGGAAGGGACCTGGGCCAGGAACTGGTACGGGTCAGGTCGTTGGAACTCGGGCATCAGGAACTCCTTTGCCTCGTTTCTCGCCGAGGGTGCACTGGGTGATCCTCGGCCCAGCATTACATGATCGCAAGGCCCGGCTCGTACAGTGGCGGCGGCACGTCAGATCGCGCGGAGGGAAGCATGGACGACGAGCAGCGGCGGCCGATGCTTCGCATCGTTCGGGGCGATCCCACGGAGGCGGAGATCGCCGCGCTGATCACGGTGATCGCGGCACGAGCTCGGCAGCGCGCTTCCGCCCGGCGACGCCATCAGGAGCTCCCGCGTTCTGCCTGGACCGATCGCTCCCGGCTGGTCCGTCAGCCGGTGCGCGCTGGGCTTGGTGCATGGCGGGCAAGCGCCTGGCCGCGCTGATGCCAGCCACGACGCCGCCGCTCGTCTTGGCCTCCGCTTCCCCGGCGCGGCTTCGCGTCCTGCGCGGCGCCGGACTCCGGCCCGAGGTCGAGGTAAGCGGGGTGGACGAAACTGAGATCGGTGCGGAGACGACCGCTCAGACCTGTCTGCGCCTCGCGACGGCGAAGGCCGAGGCGGTGGCCGCCGGCCGCCGGGAGGGCATCGTGATCGGATGCGACTCGATCCTCGACGTGAACGGCGAACCGCTCGGCAAGCCAACCTCCATCGATGCGGCTCGGCAGCGATGGAGGAGGATGGCCGGGCGATCGGGCGCACTGCTCACGGGACACTGTCTGATCGACGCCGGAGCGCGTACCCGCGCCGCCGACGTGGCGGCAACTGAGGTTCGCTTCGGAACACCCACGGCGGCTGAGCTCGAGTCGTATTTGGCGACCGAGGAGCCGCTGCAGGTCGCGGGCGCCTTTACCATCGACGGGCTCGCTGGTCCTTTCATCGACGGTGTCGTCGGCGATCCGCATAACGTCCTCGGGCTTTCGCTACCGCTGCTCCGCCGCCTGCTCGCCGACCTCGGCTATCGGATCACCGACTTCTGGGCTCAACCCCCCGCCCCCAACGCATGAAGGGCACCTTCACCCCATAGGTCGGGGTGATGGTGCCCTTCATATCCAGCGGGATCGAGGAACTGGAACCCTCGCCGAGCCTAGGCGTGCGGATCACGCGCGGCTGGTTAGGACGGCAGGCACGCTGCCGCCCCCCGCTGTGACGTGAGGGAGGACGCAGCCCAGATGCCGGCACCGTTGCGTCGCATCGTCGCTTGATAGAGCAGGAAGCTCTGGTCGCCGGTCGGACTGTGCAGGACATGCCCCGACGAGGTCTCCATCGGGAAGGCCTCCCGAACGTCGGCACACCAGCTCACCTGAGCCGTCTCGCCGGTGATCTTCGCGGTTCGCCTGTTCACCAGGACTGAGCCCGTAACCGTCCACCCGTTTGCCCGAAACATCGCGATGATCTCATGGAGCTTGGCACGTACGCCCGGGCTGGCATAACGCCCATAGAGCGGGTCGTCGGCGTCGCCCCTGCCGATCGCCTGGTACCACGCGGCGAAGAGCACAGCGGAATCCGTGAGAACTGCCTGCTTCTCCACGCTCGCCCGAGGCACCGCCTCGAACGTCAGCGTGAAACCCTCGGGAAGCTCGATCAGGAGGCCCCCGGTAGCGGCCGATGCAGACAGCGCGGAGCCGACAGGCTTGACCGCGGCCTGATCCCGTACGCCTTCGCGGGAGACCCCCGCTGCCGTCCCGCCCGTCGCCTCGCGGTCGGACCGGCCCCGCTCATCCCTGACGAGCGAGCAGCCGCCAGCGACGACGCCGATGATCGCGACCAGGATGACACCGGCGAGCAGCTGGGACACGCGCATTCTGGCTTCCAAGGACCACGGGTCAGCAACGAACTGATAGTCGGGCCGGCGGCCCTCGCGCCGTGGGCCCTGCCGGAGGATAGCGCTATTTCGCCCGGCCCGGACGGCGCGAGCGAGGCCGTCGCCCCCACCAGCGCCGAAGCAGGTGGGCATTCTCGGACGGTGGCCAGCTGACGCACGTAGTGCGGTGCCGTCGCCGCGAATGCTGCACCTCCTTCGCGAGAGGCTCTGAGCAAGTGTTGATGTCCTCTGACGGATCTAGCGAGTCGCTTGATCTTCGCCGAGCGGGAATGAGAACCATCAGGCTCATCTAGAAGACTCCGAAGCGGGCCTGGGCAGCGGCTTGGCTGCCGCCGATTCCAGACCTTGCAGGCCCTCGCGCAGCACCCCAAGATTGTCGGCTACCGCGGCGAGTCCTGCGTTGACTTCTGCGTCGCCCGCGGAGGTCTGCATGGCGGCGGACACCTCGAGCAGCTTGACGCGTACATCTGCGGCAGCGATATAGGCCGCTTCTATGCGGGAGATCAGCTCCTCCCTGTGCTCTTCTAGCCGGGTGGCCGCGGCCCGGCTGGTGGCCCTTGCCTTCGCCGAGCGCTTGAGACGGCGCCGGGAGATGGGCGGAGTCAGGCCGTAGAGTTCGTCATCAATTGCATCAGTTGCGGCGGCGAGGCGGCGCGCCCAATCGACTGCGGCGGACGCGCCGGCTGCGGCCTCGACTGCCGGCGAGCCCAGCGCCGAGCCGGCGAATGTCGGAACCATGTCTGCAAGCTGATCCGCTGCCCACCGCAGTTTCGCCAGCAGAACAGCCTGATCTGTGCCCGGGCGGGGAGTGGGGCCGGCGCCAAGGGGCTCGGTTCCAACTGTCAACCAGGCCTTCACAACCGCTGACCCGAGGACCCACGCTCCACCTACGCCGACGGCGATACCTAGCGGCAGCTGAAGCGCCCAGGCCACACCGACCGAGGCGACGGCGGCAACCAGGACCGCCGGATCCGGATGGCGCACAACCGAGACGGCCCGGGCGCCGGCGCGACGGGCAACCCGCCCCGCTCTGGTCACTGTCGGCCCATCAGGTGTTCGAGATCGCGGCGCTGACTATGGATTGGATATTAGCGAGGTCGGTGGCGTCTTAGGGGGTGCGAGAGGTGACCGCTACACCGCAAGGTGGCTCGCCGAGGCACCAGCACGATCTTGTTGCCCTTCGTGCAGCGACCTGCCCAGGCCGCCGTCCTCGTGGTCAACGGATTTGATCTCGCGCAGCGGCACTCAAACGCAGAACGTTCCAGGGGCGCACGAGAACCGACTCGCCCTCTGAAACGGATACTGGAATGCGGACTGATCAAGCTCCGATCTGCGGAGACCAATAGGCTAGAGCCAGCAAGATCAGCCGGAATGCCTGGCGAAACTCGCGATCTGGAGGTGCCGGGACGTGCGCAAAGTACTGATCGCCAACCGGGGCGAGATCGCGGTGCGGATCGTTCGCGCTTGCCGCGACGCCGGCAAAACTAGCGTCGCCGTTTACGCCGACCCGGATCGCGACGCACTGCATGTCCGTATGGCCGATGAGGCCTTCGCGCTCGGTGGCACCACTCCGGCTGACAGCTACCTCATGATCGACAAGATCCTGGACGCGGCGAAGACGTCAGGTGCGGAGGCAGTCCATCCGGGCTACGGCTTCCTCGCCGAGAACGCTGCCTTCGCTGAGGCTGTGCTCGCCGCCGGCCTGACCTGGATCGGTCCGCCGCCGCCGGCGATCATCGCACTGGGTGACAAGGTCCAGGCCAGGCACATCGCACAGCACGCTGGAGCGCCGCTGGTTCCTGGAACGGCCGATCCCGTCTCCGGGGTCAACGAGGTCATCGCGTTCGCGACTGAGTATGGGCTGCCCGTCGCGATCAAGGCTGCGTACGGCGGCGGCGGCCGCGGCCTGAAGGTTGCCCGCACGTTGGAGGAGATTCCCGAGCTCTTCGAGTCGGCCGTTCGGGAAGCAGTGGCCGCCTTCGGCCGCGGCGAATGCTTCGTAGAGCGCTACCTCGATCGCCCACGGCATGTGGAAACCCAATGCCTGGCCGACCAGCATGGCAACGTCGTCGTCGTCTCGACCAGGGACTGCTCGCTGCAGCGGCGGCATCAGAAGCTGGTCGAGGAGGCGCCCGCCCCTTTCCTGACCGAGGCACAGGAGAAGGAGCTCTACCGCGCGTCGAAAGCGATCCTCAAGGAGGCCGGCTACACCGCCGCGGGAACCTGCGAATTCCTCGTCGGGCAGGACGGGACGATCTCGTTCCTCGAGGTCAACACGAGGTTGCAGGTCGAGCACCCGGTCACCGAGGAGGTCACCGGCATCGACCTGGTCCGGGAGATGTTCCGGATCGCTGAGGGCGAGCCGCTCGGCTATGAGGATCCGCCGATCCGTGGGCACTCCATTGAATTCCGGATCAACGGCGAGGACGCAGGCAGGAACTTCCTGCCGTCGCCTGGGACTGTCGCCGTCTGGCGGCCACCGTCCGGTCCAGGCGTCCGGCTGGATGCGGGGGTCGAGCAGGGCACGGTCATCGGCCAGAGCTTCGACTCGCTGCTGGCCAAGCTGATCGTCACCGGTGCCGACCGCACGCAGGCGATCGAGCGGGCCAGGCGGGCACTTGCGGAGTTCGAGATCGACGGCCTGCCCACCGTGCTCCCCTTCCACCGCGCGGTCGTCGCCGACCCTGCGTTCGCGCCGACGGACACCTCGCTGCCCTTCAGCGTCCACACGCGCTGGATAGAGACGGAGTTCGCCAACACGATCCCGCC